>JAKISV010000027.1 GCA_021648425.1 Rhizobiaceae bacterium | reverse complement strand
CCTGAGGTTTGCTCAATGATACGCGATACAGCAGCAACTTTGATAAACTGTGGTCGCGCACCGACCACGGTTAGGATATTCATGTCAGCGCCTTTCAAAACCCTGGAATGGATTAACCTGGTGAACCTATCTCTTTAATGCGCTCAAGAATGCGCGTGCACATTCGGTCCACACCTTCTTCAAGGCTAACTTTGGCTTCATGCCCAAGAGTATCGCGCATCCGATCAAGTGTCGGATTTTTTACCAATGTCATTTGCCCCGGAATTTCAATGGTCTTTACCAAATCCTTAGAAGCTCCCAACCGTTCACGGATCATCTCGGCCAGTTCATGAATAGGACGAATATCTCCCTGCCCAATATTGATAACCGAATATTCCTTCACATGGGCAGCTCGTTCAATAGCCTCAACAGCATCAGATACATGCAACCAGCCACGCGCCGAGCCTTTATGTACTTCAATAGGCAAACCATGGGCCAGATTATAGGCGAAGCGGATCATGGCAGAACGATGATTGCCAAGGTCTTCATTTTCGTCGTACATCATGAAAGGACGAAGTGAAACAGCTTTAAGATTATAATGCTCAACTTCATATTCCACCAGCTTTTCACCCAGTAGTTTGCTCAGTCCATAACGGTTATTTGGCTTTGGGTCGCTAAGGCTTTCATCCATCACTTCGCATTGGGGCCCATAGATCTCAGATGTAGAAAAGAATACAGTCATGGCATTAGCACGCTTGCAAAACTGCAGTACGTTATTAACACCAACAAGATTGGTAGCAATCGCTTGACCTGCAGATTGCTCACATGTGACCCTGCTGACCATAGCCGATAGCAGAAATACAACATCCGGCTTCCAGTCAAAGGCTGGAACCAGATCAATAGGATGATTTATATCTGCAACAATATAATTTTCGCGCCAAGCGGGCTTGATATCAGATTCCATGATGTCATAGCCCTTGGATTTCAGGTGCTTTACCAGTGGTTTACCAATATTACCTTCAGAACCGATGATCAGTGCTTTTTTCATTATGTGTTTCTTTGTTTTTGTGGAGTTACTTTAAAAAACTGTTCCACGCACCCCGAATAATAATAGCACAAGATACGTTTGATTAATGGGACAATTAGACAATTGCGCAAAAACAATCAAGCCTTATTACTATCATAGGGCCCTCTAAAAATAACCGGTTTTGAACGGGTCGTGTGGAATTGCAAAGAGACAGAAGTGAACCTGGACTTACCCCGATAAAGTAGAGAAACGTTCATTCTATGGTGGCAATTTGTGCCTCAAAAGCGATAACAGCAAAACTTCGTGCACCGGCCTTTTGCAGCAACGCGGTGAGACTTGTGAAAATCAATCGGCTGAACAAATAATCTAAGCAGGGTACGCTCTGGATTGGCGGTTCGAGCGAAGGTGAGGGCGTGGGCCTTGAATGTTTTGATGCACAATGGATTAAATCAATGGAAAAAGCCCTCAACCGTTATAACGGTGAGGGCTTTTAAATAAGTGAAACCAATAATTGTCAGTCGCTTAATCCAGTGGCGGGATGCGGAGCATCTGACCAGGGTAAATTTTATCAGGATGTTTGAGCATTGGTTCATTTGCTTCAAAAATCACTGTATATTTGGCGCCCTTGCTCTTGCCATAGTTGGCAACAGCAATTTTCCACAAATTGTCGCCTTTTTTAACTTCGTAAAAAACAGGGTCTGCGGGTGTAGCATTGTCCGCGGCGGCTACTTTAACTTCGCCGGTCTCCACTTTGGATACGCCCAGAGTGTTGCCGACTGCGACAATTGCTTTTTCGAAAACAGATTGATCTGCAACCTCACCTTTGATGACAGCGGTATCGCCGTTGATTTCCACCACAAGATCATCGGTGCCCAAATCATAGCTGTCTAAATCCTTTTTAATATCTTCTGCGCTTGGCGGCGTGTCTTCACTGCCAATACCCAGCTTTTTACCGACAGATTTTACGAAACTGAATAATCCCATAAGGGTCTCCTTTAGTTATTTGGCCCCATTCTACATTTGCATTGCGCAAGGGCAAGTAGAGAATATAAATATTCCCAACATTCCAGACCGGCTCTTATATACCGCTATTCAGCTGCCAGGCGGACAAACGGAGCGGCAGAGAGCACTTCAACATCAACATGGGATTCGAACTTGGCAAAATTGTCGATAAACATCTCTACCAGTCCGTGGGCCTGGGTGTCGTAAGCGCGTGGATCGCTCCAGGTTGATCTTGGATCAAGAATTGCATCATCTACACCTTCAATGCTCAAAGGAACTTCAAAGCCAAAGTTTGGGTCAATTCTGAATTCAGAGTTATTTAACGTTCCATCGAGTGCAGCGATCAACATGGTTCTGGTTGCTTTGAGAGGCATGCGACTGCCGATGCCATAGGTGCCACCGGTCCAGCCGGTATTTACCAGCCAGCAGTTTACCTCATGGCGGGCGATGAGATCACGCAGCAGATTACCATAAACTGAAGGATGTCTTGGCATGAACGGTGCGCCAAAACAGGTGGAAAAAGTTGCCTCGGGCTCGGTTACTCCTTTTTCAGTGCCGGCTACTTTAGCGGTATAACCGGAGAGAAAATGATACATAGCCTGTGCCGGGTTAAGGCGGGATACCGGTGGTAATATACCAAAAGCATCGGCAGTCAGCATAATGATATTTTTGGGGTGGGATGTGATGCCGGTATCGGATGCGTTGGGAATGAAGTGCAACGGGTAGGCACAGCGGGTATTTTCAGTCAGGGAAGCGTCGTCAAAATCGGTGTTGCGGTCTTCATCGAGCACGACATTTTCCAGAACAGTGCCAAAACGCTGGGTGGTGGCATAAATCTCCGGTTCGGCTTCCTTCGACAAACGGATGGTCTTGGCATAACAGCCGCCTTCGAAATTGAAGATGCCGTTTTCGCCCCAGCCATGTTCGTCATCACCGATAAGGGTTCTGGAAGGGTCGGCGGAAAGGGTGGTTTTTCCGGTGCCAGACAGGCCGAAAAATACTGCTGCATCGTCATCGGGTCCGACATTGGCAGAGCAATGCATTGGCATGACACCTTTGGACGGCAGAAGGAAATTAAGGAAAGAAAATACTGATTTCTTGATTTCACCGGCATAAGAAGTGCCGCCGATCAGCACAATCTTGCGGGTGAAGTCACAGGCTATTACTGTTTCTGTTCGGCAGCCGTGGCGTTCGGGATGGGCGCGAAAATTCGGGAAATCGATGATAGTGAACTCAGGATCAAAGGTTGCAAGATCAGAACGCTGAGGGCGGATCAGCAGGTTTCTGATAAACAGCGAATGCCAGGCAAATTCTGTGACAATTCTGGTGGCCAGCTTGTTTTTTGCATCTGCACCGCCAATCAGGTCCTGGACAAAAACATCGCGGCCTTTAGCGTGTTCAAGAAAATCCTGATACAGGGTTTCGAATTTGCCGGGGTCCATTGATTTGGCATTGTCCCACCACACGCTGTCACGGGTAGTGTCATCTTCAACAATAAATTTGTCCTGGGCAGAACGACCGGTATGCTGTCCGGTAATAGCAACGAGCGCACCGCCGGCGGCTAATGTAGTTTCGCCGCGGCAAAGCGAATGCTCATAAAGCCGGGGTTCGCTCAGATTCCAATGGATAGATTTCAGTTCCTCAAAACCCAGATCATCCAGACCAATATTCTGGTTGAAAATTCCATATTGTTCCACAATGAATCCGCCTTTAATTTTGCCAGGATTGGGTCCCGACCATCAGGTGTGGCGCAATTTACCGAGGGACAAACCAACACACAAGATTAAGGTGTGCAGAAACAGCAATTTTCAAATTTTTAATCGATTTAAAAAATTTAAACGTTTAAATTATGTTATGATGCTGGACAGATTAATTTTCAATAAAACAAGTAAATACAATTAGTTGCATTGTTATTTGCAGGAAATTGAAAAGACCTGATAATTAAGCATTGGCAAAGATATTCTGTTTCAATTAGTTTTTGTGCCACAATTAGTACGCAATCTTGAACCAAGGACAATCAACAAGCCGAATATAGCGCAATTTTGTGTAATTTTTTAAAATTCAAGGAAACTGATAAATGGCAACAATTGCTCTGGTCGATGATGATAGAAATATTCTGACATCGGTGTCTATTGCTCTGGAATCTGAAGGCTACAAAGTTGAAACCTATACGGATGGTGCTTCAGCGCTTGACGGGTTATCGGCGCGCCGACCTGATCTGGCGATATTCGATATCAAGATGCCACGCATGGACGGTATGGAATTGTTGCGCCGTTTGAGGCAGGTGTCTGATCTGCCGGTAATTTTTCTGACTTCAAAAGATGATGAGATTGATGAACTGTTCGGCCTGAAGATGGGGGCGGACGATTTTATCAAGAAGCCGTTCTCACAACGTTTGCTGATTGAGCGGGTTCGTGCGGTTTTACGCCGGTTCTCGTCGCGTGAAGGCGGGGTGAAGGCGGTTGAGCCTGATGGTGCCAAAATTCTTGAGCGTGGCGATCTGGCAATGGATCAGGAGCGCCATACCTGTACGTGGAAAGATCAGATTGTAACGCTGACCGTTACTGAATTTCTGATTTTGTATTCACTGGCCCAGAGACCTGGTGTTGTGAAAAGCAGAGATTCTCTTATGGATGCGGCCTATGACGATCAGGTATATGTGGATGACCGCACCATTGACAGCCACATCAAACGCCTTCGAAAGAAATTCAAAGTTCATGATGAAAATTTTGAAATGATTGAAACTTTGTATGGTGTAGGATACCGTTTCCGCGAAAACTAAAAAGCCAAACTTTGTGAGGCTGCGCGGAAGCGACATGAATCTGGAAACAGGCAAACCAACCGACAAGGTCGAGCCGGAGACTTATTCTGAAGTGAATGGGTCTGGGGATCTTGTGGAATCGGTTTCCAATCCCACAAAAAATCGCGATAGTGGGTCTATGGCTTCCAAAAAACCGGAGAAGCAGCCAAAACTGGGCTTGTTTGGGCGAATTCGCCGTATAATTGCGCTCAATCTGTTTTCATCGTTATCACGTCGTATCGCGACGCTGAATCTCATTGCTTTAGTCGTATTATTGTCAGGGATATTATACCTTAATCAGTTTCGTGAAGGGTTGATTGATGCGCGGGTGGAAAGCCTGATGATACAAGGCAGGATAATTGCCGGTGCTATTGCCGCTTCTGCCACGGTAGAGACTGACTCCATTACCGTTGATCCCGACAAACTGATTGAACTGCAGGCGGGAGAAAGCATTTCTGCCACCAGTGATCCTGAAAGTGATCTTTATCCAGCACTCAGTCCTGAAAAGGTGGCGCCCTTGTTGCGAAGTCTAATCCGGCCCACCCAGACGCGGGCACGTGTTTATGACAGTGAAGGTTCGCTTTTGCTGGATTCGCGCCATCTTTATGCCGGTGGACAGGTTTTGCGTTACGATTTACCGCCATTGAATGAAGAAGAACCTGGAATGATCGATCGTATCGGCAAAGCGTTAAACCGCTGGCTGCAGGGAAATGATCTGCCGGTATATCGCGAACTTACCGGGAATGATGAGCCATATCCGGAAGTAAAAGAGGCCCTTATCGGGGGGCCGGCAACAGTTGTGCGCATGACTGAACGCGGCGAACTGATCGTATCTGTGGCGGTGCCGCTACAGCGGTTCAGGGCAGTTCACGGGGTGCTGCTGTTATCAACACAAGGTGGCGATATTGACAGGATAGTCACCGATGAGCGCATCGCTATTATGCGCTTGTTTCTGGTGGCATCAATTGTCACCCTTATTTTGTCAATTCTTCTGGCCAGTACAATTGCAAACCCTTTGCGCAAATTGTCAGAAGCGGCAATACGTGTGCGTTATGGTATCAAATCACGGGTGGAGATTCCGGATTTTTCATCACGTCAGGATGAGGTGGGAAATCTGTCCAGTGCGCTTCGCTCGATGACCGATTCACTTTACGGGCGCATTGAGGCAATCGAACAGTTTGCTGCAGATGTCAGTCATGAATTGAAAAACCCGCTGACTTCACTACGCAGTGCCGTAGAAACGCTGCCGCTGGCAAAAACTGAAAATGCCAAAAAACGACTGATGGCGGTTATCCAGCATGATGTAATTCGCCTTGATCGGCTGATTACCGACATATCCGATGCTTCGCGCCTTGATGCTGATCTGGTTCGTGAAGATACGGCAATTATCGATGTGGCCAATTTGCTGGAAAATGTGGTGAAGGCCAATCAGGAAATCCGGAAAAGCGATCGAAAGCTGATCATCGATTTGAAAATATCCCGGAAGAAAAATCGCAAAAAAGAGTTTCTGATTTTAGGCCATAAAACCCGATTGGGGCAGGTATTTACTAATCTGATCGACAATGCGCGGTCTTTTGTCCCCGCTAAATCCGGTCGCATAGATATCACACTGAGACGCGTGGGTTCTGAAATAGAGATAATTGTTGATGATAATGGCCCCGGAATTAACGCGGAAGATGTTTCGAAGATTTTCGAGAGATTTTATACGGACCGTGAAGGCGAAGACAACTTCGGGCAGAACTCCGGGCTGGGACTATCTATTTCAAAACAAATTGTCGAGGCCCATGGTGGCACGATTGTGGTTGAGAATATTCCAGACTCCGGTGCGCGTTTTATAGTTTGCATTCCAGTTGAGAACTGATCAATTGTGTAATGAAAATGAACACCGGCACAACCAATCATCATTGTACCTGCATTAAAATCAACTCAACAGGGGTGTTGATTGAAGGAGTGTCTGGCGCAGGTAAGACATCATTGGCTTTGGGATTATTGGAAGCGGCCCGAAGCCGGGGCGCTGAAGCGAAGTTAGTCTGTGATGACCAGGCCATTTTGTTCGTTAAAAACGAAGAACTGTGGGCAAGAGTACCTGAAACTATTGCCGGCAAAATCGAATTGTACGGGTTTGGAGTTGTGGATGCAGACTTTATCAAACAAGCCAGGATTGATTTGGTTTGCAAATTGGTAGTTCAGGAAAAGATTGTGCGTTTACCTGAAACCTCCGTGCATGAAATAATGGGTGTCAGGATTGATTATATTGAAGCACCGACGCAACACGAAGCTCTGGGCATCCGCCTGTTGCTGAATAAATTGTCCTTACCATTGTAAACATCTTCTGCATTTTCTTTTGCTCATTGTGTTGAAAGATTATCAGGTGTTACAATTCTGCGGATAATTGATAATCAAAAACAGGCTTTCAGAAAATGATCGGAATTGTATTGGTTACCCATGGCAAACTTGCCAATGAGTTTTGTGCCGCGCTTGAACATGTGGTGGGTCCCCAGAAACAGTTGACCTCGATTGCGATTGGCGCTGAAGACGACATGGAAAAACGCCGGGTAGATATTGTTGAGGCAATTGATCAGGTTGATGAAGGTGAAGGGGTGATAATTTTAACGGATATGTTTGGCGGCACGCCTTCCAATCTTGCCATCTCTATTATGGAACCCGGCAAAGTCGAAGTGCTGGCCGGGGTAAATCTGCCAATGCTGATTAAACTGGCAAGTGTGCGTGAAAACTGCGACATCACTCACGCTATCCAGGCGGCGCGCGATGCGGGGCGAAAATATATAAATATTGCGAGCGAACTGCTTGATGGTTGAAGAATCCAGTACTTTTCGCATTCTGAAAATTACTAACAAGCGTGGGCTGCATGCACGGGCATCGGCAAAATTTGTTCAAGTGGCTGAAAAATTTGATGCCAAAATTCTGGTGAGCAAGGATGGGCATGTGGTTGGCGGTACTTCAATCATGGGATTGATGATGCTGGCGGCCAGCGATGGTTGTGAAATTCATGTGTCTGTCAGTGGGCATGATGCGGAACAGGCCATTCGCGAACTGGAAACTTTGGTTGATAGTCGCTTTGGTGAAAATGAATAACCATTATCCAGTCACAAATTAAGTGTCGCATATAGACATAAAGATTTCTTTATATGATCTTGCTTTGGGCGTTTGAAACTGCTAGGAGAATGTCAGCAAGTTGTTGTTCATACGAATTCACAACCATAAACGTGGTAACTGTGAATGAGCGGCAACTCATCTCCATTATTATTCGAATATAAGGAAGCAGTTAATGTCTATGTCTCCTGACTATGTCATCAAGGACATCAATGAAGCAGATTATGGCCGCAAGGAAATTGATATTGCGGAAACTGAAATGCCGGGCCTGATGGCCTGCCGTGAAGAATTTGGCACTACCAAACCTTTGAAGGGAGCGCGTATTTCCGGTTCTCTTCATATGACCATCCAGACTGCCGTGTTGATTGAAACACTGACAGCGCTGGGCGCAGAAGTGCGTTGGGCCTCGTGCAATATTTTTTCAACCCAGGATCATGCCGCCGCTGCAATTGCTGCGACAGGTGTGCCGGTATTTGCTGTTAAAGGCGAAACGCTGGAAGAGTATTGGGACTATGCCGACAAGATTTTTGAATGGCAGGACGGTGGCGTTTCAAACATGATTCTGGATGATGGTGGTGATGCTACCATGTATATCCTGCTCGGCGCCCAGGCAGAAGAAGGTAAGGATGTTTTGTCCAAGCCTACTACTGAAGAAGAAGAAGTGATGTATGCACAAATCAAAAAGCGTATGGAAATGTCACCGGGCTGGTTCTCCAAACAGCGTGATGCCATCAAGGGTGTGACGGAAGAAACCACTACCGGTGTTCACCGTCTTTATCAGCTGGCAGAAAAAGGCCTGTTGCCATTTCCGGCAATTAACGTCAACGATTCAGTCACCAAGTCGAAATTCGATAACAAATATGGTTGTAAAGAATCGCTGGTTGACGGCATTCGCCGCGCCACCGACACTATGATGGCTGGTAAAGTTGCTGTGGTTTGTGGTTATGGTGATGTTGGCAAAGGTTCAGCTGCCTCACTTAGTGGTGCTGGTGCGCGGGTCAAGGTGACGGAAGTTGATCCGATTTGTGCGCTTCAGGCGGCAATGGACGGGTTTGAGGTTGTTACCCTTGAAGACGTTGTTTCATCGGCAGACATCTTTATCACCACTACGGGCAATAAGGATATCATTCGCATTGAGCATATGCACGAAATGAAGGATATGGCGATTGTCGGCAATATCGGTCACTTCGATAATGAAATTCAGGTCGCCGCTCTCAAAAACCACAAATGGACCAATATCAAGCCACAAGTGGATATGATCGAGTTTCCAAACAAAAACCGTATCATTCTTTTGTCTGAAGGGCGCCTATTGAACCTTGGTAATGCCACTGGCCATCCAAGCTTTGTTATGTCCGCATCCTTCACCAATCAGGTGCTGGCACAAATTGAGATTTATCAGCGTGGTGAACAGTATGATAACTCTGTTCACATCCTGCCAAAACACCTGGATGAAAAGGTTGCAAAACTGCATCTTGACAAACTTGGGGTGAATTTGAGCAGGCTATCACAAGAACAGGCTGAATATATCGGTGTAACTCCAGACGGCCCATACAAGCCTGAACACTACAGGTATTGATTTTTACAATCTTATCCACAACATATTGTGGCCGCAGGATTGACAAATCCCGCGGCCATTTTTTTGTGCAAAAATACCTTCCAGCAGATTCGCAATTCCGCTAAACTACGACGAATCACGCGACTCCGGGAGCCAATGAGCACCGTATAAAAGGAGCGCGTTCAGGCAGGGCAAATCCAGGTTTTAAAGCGGTAAAAAAGGACCAGGAATGCCAAAGGGATTTCCCGAAAATTCGCCAAAGCAAAAATGCGAAGGCGAGGAATTTTATTTCAGTCAGTTGGCGGCAGCTCCCCTGTTCGCCCGCTTCATCGCGCCCGTCATCGCTCCTGGTGACTTTTGGCGAAATATTTTGATGATTGTCGGATCTGTTTTATTCTCCGCAGTGCCTTCAGCAGTCTTTGCGCAGGCTTCGACAATAACCCAATCACCACCTGGATTTTTTGAAATACTGGCCGAGAAATCGGTAGGCTCTGGTGAAGTAATACTTTTTGCTCTGTTTGGCGGTGCAATGAGTTTTGCCATGATGGCAGCATTCTGGCTTATTCGTGAACGCAATCTTGCTGCTGATGAAAACCAGCGATTGACGGAAACTATTTCAGGATACAAAGCAACAAATGAGCGTATTGAGGCGCTTGTACATGTTTCTGATCAGCGCATTGTATTGTGGGGTGGAAACGATGAAGCGCCAATGGTCAACGGCAGCCTTTCAACTGAATGCGGCGCTCCTTTGTCGAAAGAGGAATTTTTGAGCTTTGGTAAGTGGCTTCGAAATGACAGTTTCGGTATTTTTAACAAAGCGCTACAGGGATTGAGGAAGGGGGCTGAATCCTTTGATATGGCTTTGCAGACCACCGGTGGAGGAGTGATTGAAGCTCAGGGCAGGACATCGGGTGGTTTTGCCTTTGTTCGGTTTATCGAGCTTACGGGGTCTCGCGCGGCTCTGGCCCATCTGGAAGTCGAACATGTTCGACTGCTGTCCGCTTTTGATTCAATACAGAACCTTTTTGATCGTCTCGATATGCAGGTTTGGCTGGCAAAAAAGGATGGCGGCATTTATTGGGTAAACAAGGCCTATGCCAGCGCTGTAGAAGTTAGAGACAGTATAGCGGCAGTTGAAAATAATTCCTTTTTGTTTGACCAGCAACAGCGTTCGGATATTCAAACAAGCCTGGAAAAGGAGGGATATTACAATGGCTCAATGGCCGCAATAATATCGGGTGATCGCAAAATTGTTGATGTGGTGGAAGTTGTTGGCGAATCTGGAGGGGCCGGCATTGCGGTTGATAAAAGCGATGTGGAAACCATCCGCAACCGGTTGGAGCAAACGATTACCAACCACTCTAATACTCTTGACCAGTTGGCCACTGCAATTGCTATTTTTGACGAGAACAGGAATCTGCAATTTTACAATTCCAGTTTTCAACATCTGTGGAAACTGGATGGTGGTTTTCTTGAATCGAACCCGTCAAATGCTGATGTGCTTGGCGCGATGCGCGACAAAAAACGCCTGCCGCCGCAACCTGATTGGCGCAAGTGGCGTGATGATCAACTGAAGATTTATCAGGCACTGGAACCCCGCGAGGAGTGGTGGCATCTTCCAGATGGAATAACATTGCGGGTGGTCGTCAATCCGCAATCTTTAGGTGGTGCTACCTGGATATTTGAAGATGTCACCGAAGAACTGGAGCTTAAAAGCAGTTATAATTCCCTGATACGCGTGCAGGGCGAAACCCTGGACCATCTCAGTGAAGCAGTTGCGGTTTTTGGTTCAGACGGGAAGATACGCCTGTCCAATCCAGCGCTTTGGAAAATGCTTCAACTGGATGAAAGTGATTTCCAGGCTGGCAAACATATCAGTGAATTGTCACAACAAATAACCAACAGCCTTGAAGGCTCCGATGTGTGGGATGACATTGTCGGATCGATTACCGGATTTGATGATGAGCGCGGCAGCAGAATGGGGCGGCTGTATTTAAAAGACAAAAAAATATTCGAGTTTTCGCTGGTGCCTCTGCCCGACGGGCGTATGTTGTTGACGCTGGTGGATGTTACCGCCAATGTGAATATCGAACTGGCACTGACCGAGCGTAATGAAGCGCTGGAAGAAGCGGGCAATCTGAAAAACCGCTTCCTGCAACATGTTTCTTATGAACTACGCACTCCGCTTACCACTATTTCCGGGTTTGGCGAATTATTGTCGATGGAGCAAACGGGTGCACTCAATGCGGTTCAAAGTGAATATCTTGATCACATCAATTCTTCTTCTGGTGTACTCAAAGCAATCATCGATGACATATTGGACCTGGCGACTATTGATGCGGGCGCGATGGAGCTGGATCTGGTTGAGTTTGAAATTGCACCGGTAGTTGACAAAGTGGTGGAGAACCTTTCCTCAGTGCTCGAAAACAGTCATGTCAGCATCAATGTTGATATCGATCCAAATGCCAGCCGTCTGATTGCCGATAAAACCCGTTTCCGTCAAATCATCTATAACCTGATTTCGAACGCCATCGCCCATTCACCGGATGGCGGCAACGTATCTGTGGGCAGCCAATTTAAAGATGATAATATTCTCGTTTTTGTCTGCGACCAGGGGCCGGGAGTTCCAGTCAAAGATCGTGAATTGATATTTAACCGATTTGAGAGTGGCGCGAAGGGAGATGCGCGCAGAGGTGCCGGTCTTGGCCTGTCAATTGTTCAAAGCTTCATGAAACTGCATGAAGGTGGCGTTCATATCGAAGAGGCAGGAGAACGCGGTGCCAGGTTCATCTGTTCATTTCCAGCCAGCCCCGTCGAACTCAATCAAGCTGCTGAATAATTCAAGTGGCTTTTAAAATGGGCGAAGTTATTTACAAACTCAATAATGAAAATGAAACACGCAATCTGGCCGCAGATATGGCCCTGGCAGCGCGCAAAGGTGATTTGATAACGCTGAGCGGTGAGCTTGGAGCGGGTAAAACACTGTTTGCACGCGCATTTATTCAAAACTATCTGGGTTCAATGGAGTTCGAGGTTCCAAGCCCCACCTATGTAATGGCGATTGAATATGGGGATGACAGCGCCGGGCATGTCACCCATATGGATTTATATCGTATATCCAACCCGACAGAACTTGATGAACTGGGCCTGGATAATGCGCTGGAAAGCGGCGTTGTGTTGATTGAGTGGCCGCAAAGAGCGGCAAATCTGATTTCATCCGATCGCCTTGAACTCACTTTTGATATCCAAAATGAAACAGTGCGCGAGGTTACGGTTTCGGGTGCCGCAAATATGGTTGCACGTTATCAGCGCTCTTTGGAAATTGGTGACTTCCTGCAGAAGAACTGGGCTGGTGATTTTACGCGCAAACCGTTCGCTGCCGATGCATCAGCGCGTAACTATGAACTTGTCGTAAATGGAAATGAAACGCGTATCCTGATGGATGCGCCCAAGGCGGCTGACGGACCGGTTATCAAGAACGGGCAGACTTATTCGCAAATTGCTCATCTGGCAGAGGAAGTGCGCCCGTTTGTGGCGATTGCAAATCTGTTACGTGGCAAAGGTTTTTGTGCGCCGCAGATTTATGCAAGCGATTACGATAATGGTCTGGTTTTGCTTGAGCATCTGGGTGAGGGCAAAATTACCGACAAAAACAATCAACCGATTGCGCAACGCTATATCGATTCGGGCATGTTGCTGGCTCAAATGCACCAGGTGGATTGGCCAGCATCGGTAGTTATGGATGATGGTGAAGCCTTTCAGATTCCGGGTTTTGACGAACAAGCGATGATGATAGAGGTTCAACTGTTGAGCGACTGGTATTTGCAGGACTTCAATGATTTGAATGTTGCCGATGATGATATTCATGAGTTTAACCGAATTTGGTCAGATTATTGCAGGCGTGCTCAGGATTTTGAGCAAAGCATTGTCCTTCGCGATTATCATTCGCCCAATATTATCTGGCGCGAAAGTGAAACTTTAGCGGGGCGTGTTGGTTTGATAGATTTTCAGGACGCAATGACAGGCCCGGCCGCCTATGATGTTGCATCGCTTGCTCAGGATGCCCGGGTTGTTGTGACCCCGGAACTGGAGGCGGAAATTATCGCAAAATATCTGGAAGTGCGTTTGAAACAGGATGTCGAATTTAGTGCGGAAAAATTCGAATTTGAATATGCAATGATGACTACCCAGAGGGCGACAAAACTACTTGGAATATTTGCTCGCTTGTGCAAACGCGACGGCAAACCGCAATACCGCAAACTTATTCCAGCCGTGCGAAACTACCTGAAAAGAAATCTGCAACACCCCCAATTGAGCGAATACCGTGAATGGTGTGAGCGGGTTATCAAGCTATGATTGACAAAGCCATGATTCTAGCCGCCGGGCTTGGCACCCGGATGCTTCCCCTAACCAGACATATACCCAAGCCGCTGATCGAAATTAACGGCAGGTCTTTGATCGACTACAAACTTGAAGCCGCGCGGCGGGTGGGTGTGAAAACTGCGGTAGTCAATGTCCATTACCTGGCTGACAAAATTGAGGAACATCTGGCATTTTGCGATAACCCGCAAATCATTTTGTCAGATGAACGTGAAAAGCTGCTGGATTCAGGAGGCGGCATTCAAAAAGCATTGCCCCATTTTGCTGATGAACCGTTTTTTGTGCTGAACAGTGATGTATTCTGGCATGGTGATAAAATTCCGGCTTTGTCACAACTGTCAAAGTATTGGGACGGTGACAAAATGGACATTCTAATGGCGTTGGCGCACCGGGAAAAAGCCATTGGATTTTATGGTGCGGGTGATTTTTTTAACGATGGCGATAACCGTTTGACGCGCAGGGGTGAAAATAAAACCGCCCCCTTTGCATTTGCCGGTGATTATATCGTCCACCCGCGAATATTCCAAAATGCGCCAAAGGAACCGTTTTCAGCTAATCTCCTTTATGATCAGGCAATTGCAAAAGGTCGCCTGTTTGGCGTACCGCTTGAGGGCCTTTGGCTCCATGTGGGAACGCCGCAATCAATAGGCGAAGCGCAGAGGGCTATTGCACTTCACAGCGCGTAGGGCCAAACTGCTTTTGATTCTCCCATCGAGGTAAATGTAGCGGTGCAGTCGGCCAACAATGTTTATACCATTCCTGCCAGAACGCCTTTTTTGCGCCGCCTGGCGCAGTTTGTCCTGGATGGCAGTGCTGGCGAAAGTCGCAGTAACGATGACCCGCTGGCACTCACCCGCACCACTATTTATCTGCCGACACGAAGAGCCGTGCGTTCGCTTAGAAGTGAATTTTCCGCGCTCCTTGGTGGCAGTGCTACATTTCTGCCGGTGCTTCGCACTTTAGGGGATGGTGATGAAGAAAATATCGAGCCTTTTTTCCCCACGGACAATAATGGCGATCCTGCCCGCATAGTTGATCCACTGGCCCGGCAGGTTCAACTGGCACGGCTGGTGAAGCATTGGGTGGAAGCGATTGGGGAAGAGGCACGCCAGTTATTCCAGGATGAAGATATCATTATTCCTTCTTCATCGGCAGAAGCATTATGGCTGGCAAAAGAAGTTGGTGATCTCATTGACCAGATGCAAACCGAAGAAGTTTCCTGGCAAAGCCTGAAGGAACTGGTGCCAAATAAGGACCAATATGCCAACTGGTGGCAATTGACCCTGGATTTTCTGCAAATTGCCATGAAAAGCTGGCCGCAGCACCTTGAGCAGATTGGAGCTTGCGATCCGGCTTCATTCCGCCGTCAACTGCTGGATTTACGTACCCTTCAACTCAAACAGGCTCCACCGCGCGGGCCGGTTATTGCAGCAGGATCAACGGGTTCAATTCCGGCAACTGCACGCTTCCTCAAGGCGGTCAGTGAACTGGAGCGCGGAGTAGTTATTTTGCCTGGGCTTGATAAATCAATCAGCGATGAAGCCTGGGCACAAATTTTAGGAACGAGTAATAAATCTGCTGGCAATGTGCTTGAGTTTGGTCATACAGATCAATTCAGTGGCAGCGAAGACCATCCCCAATATGGTTTGGCAAAACTGCTGGGCACAATGGGCATTATGCGTGAAGAGGTAACTACGCTATGTGAACCAAACCCGGTTTATGAAAACCGCTCCAGCCTTGTCGGTATTGCACTTTTGCCTTCCAAAAACACCGATCAATGGCGTGGTTTGATGGCGCAGTTCAAGCCAGCTGATATTGAGGCCGCGACGAGAGATATTACCATTATTGATGCGCCTGCGGAGCGCCAGGAGGCGTTGGCAATTTCACTTGTATTGCGCCAGCAAATTGAAACTCCAGATATACAAGTGGCGTTGGTAACGCCTGACAGAAATCTTGCCCGGCGTGTGGCAGTGGAATTGCAGCGGTTTAATTTAAATGTTGATGATTCAGGTGGTTCGCCTCTGGACACCAGTGCCAATGTAATATTTCTGCGCCTGCTGATTTCTGTCGCAACCCGGCCGGCCAATGCCATCACCCTTGCATCATTTGTCAAACACCCATTTTTGTTTGCGCAATCAGAACTATTTGATCCGGTGCATATGGGGCGTTTGTTTGAGGTGTGTTTCCTGCGTGATGTGTTGGAAATTCCACGTGCCGGTAAGTTTTCTTTGGCATTATCCGAGCTTAAAAATTCTGTAAAAACCCGTCAGCATTTGCCTGCGATGATTGTTGAAATGGTTGATAAGGACTGGGAAGGGCTTGGTGTATTCTGCCTCAATCTGGATCGCGGGTTGGAACCTCTGATTGGCGATGTTGAAACTGGTTCATCAATGGAGCTGGCTCAGATATTTGAAGCTATGCTGGTTTCGATTAACCTGCTTACGAAAAAAATGAATGGCAACTCCAACCTGTTTGACGATGATGCCGGTATTGAGCTGGCGGCTTTGTTTGAGCAAATCGGTTCTTCGGCAGATCTGAAATTTTCCTGTCGACGCGATGAAATTCTGCCGGTCTTTGATGCTCTGATTGCCGGAAATATTGTGCGCAGTGCCAGCAATACTCATCCGCGTCTTTCCATTCTGGGACCTCTGGAGGCGCGCTTGTTGCCGCTTGATTGCGTTATTCTTGGTGGCCTCAATGAGGGAACATGGCCTGCACACCATGACAGCGGACCGTTTCTCAATCGTCCAATGAAAACTGCAATGGAATTGGCAACTCCTGAGCGCCGCACCGGCCTGGCAGCCCATGATTTTGAACAATTGCTGGGCTGTGGGAAAGTGTTTCTTACCAGGTCTGCTCGTGTAAACAACGCACCCACTGTGCCATCGCGCTGGCTGCAGCGACTAACGGCTGTGTGTGGGAGTGACATTTCCAAGACGATGTGCGAGCGGGGCAGCGAATATCTTAACTGGGTAAATCAGATTGATGAACCTGACAACGCCTCCAGCCCGGCCAAGCGCCCTTGCCCCAAGCCGCCTGTAAAATATCGTCCAACCCGGCTTTCCATTACCGAAATTGAAACCTGGATTCGTGATCCATATGCCATATATGCAAGGCGAATATTGAAACTGGCTCCTTTGGGTAATATTGGCGAGGTTGCAGAACCCGCATTGCGCGGCACGATTTTGCATGACGCAGTTGCCGAATTTGTGCAGAGCGGGATTGACCCTTTTGCCAGCAATGGGGCGGAATTATTAACTGCCATTATCAACAAACAAATGCTCGCCAATAAAATTCCTACTCATATAAGCGCGCTTTGGACTACGCGATTTGATGAGGTTGTGCGCGCGTTTATTGCTTTTGAGCGTGAACAACAAACAGCCATCGCGCAAAGCTATTGCGAAATCAGTGGCAAAATCAACGTCGGCCCTACAGGCTTTGAACTGCGAGGCCGAGCGGATCGAATAAATTTACTGAATGATGGCAGTGTCGCAATTATTGATTATAAAACCGGGACAAAACCAACAGCAAAAATGGCAAGAACGCTTAGCCCTCAACTGGCGCTGGAAGGTGCGATGGTGATGGCGGGCGGATTTGGCGATGTGGGCAAAGCAGAGCCTAGTGTACTTGAATATGTGCGTCTGCGCGCGCGCGGCGAATTCAAGCAGGATACAATTAACAATCAAAATATAAGTGCGCCGGAGCTTTGCAGCGCAAAGATTGATGAACTTGAGAAACTGATTGCCGCTTATAACAGGCCCGAACAAGGTTACATTTCGCGATTTGCTGTTCACAAAGCAAACGCCCATATGGGTGATTATGACCATTTGGCGCGCGTGCGTGAATGGTCTTTGAGTGATGAAGATGGTGAGGGAGGCGATGATGACTGAAGCATCTGATGCCCAATCAGTAATTCTTGGAAAAACTGTTGCCAGCCAACACCGTGCATCCAACCCTGAAAGTTCCGCATGGGTATCTGCCAATGCGGGTTCGGGTAAAACTTTTGTATTGGCGCAGCGTGTTGTTCGGTTGTTGCTTAGTGGTGTAGCGCCTTCAAAAATACTCTGCCTGACTTTTACCAAAGCAGCGGCTGCAGAAATGTCGAACCGGGTGTTCGAGCTATTGAGCGAATGGAGCACCATGGATGATGCGAGCCTGGCTAGTGAGCTGCAAAAAGCAGGAGAGATGCATCCGGGCCCGGCAAAATTAAATATGGCCCGCACCCTGTTTACCCGGGCACTGGAATCGCCAGGCGGGCTGAAAGTGCAAACCATTCATGCATTCTGCGAAGCGCTGCTACACCAGTTTACGCTGGAGGCCAATACTTCCGGTCATTTTGAGGTGATGGGTGAATATGAACAAAAACTGCTGCTGAGCGATGCCCGCCAAGCCGTAATGGCAGCTACCTATGATCAGCCCGAACTTGCTGAAGCGCTTGCCAGGGCCATGCAATATGGCAGCGATACGGCAATTGAGAAAGGCCTGGAAAGTATTATTGGCGAGCGTCAACAATTTGCTGAATGGGTGAGCCATCACCATGTCAGTGTAAACAATGCAGTTATGGAACTTGGCAATCATCTGGGCGTTGATATCAATATGCCGCAAGATGAACTGAAAAAAATTCTGTTTGAGAGCCTGCCAATTACCGATGAAGAATTGTTTCAGGTTGGTCAAATTGCCAGTCAGTTGCCGGAAGCGGAATGTGGCAGGATCAGCAGAATCATTATCAAATACCGCCAAAGCAATTCGATTGTTGAAAAGTTTGATTTGCGCTTCAGCCTGTTTCAAACGAAAGCGGGAGCATTTCGCGATAAAAAACGCGGTAGGAAATCCCTTTTTGAAAAACACCCCGAATGTGAAGAGCTTTTTGCTGAAGAACTGGACTGCCTTGTTTCAGCATTTGATCATCTGCAGAACTGGAAAATGCTGAAGGGATCCCTTGGTCTGTTCATCCTTGGCGATGCTGTTCTTCAGTCCTATGGGCAACGTAAAAGGTCGCGTGGATTTCTTGATTATGATGACCTCGTCAATCGCGCGGCAGATTTGCTTGCCAGAAGTAATGTGCGTCAATGGGTTCAGTATAAGCTTGATCAGGGAATTGATCATGTTCTGGTTGATGAAGCGCAGGATACAAATCGCGTTCAGTGGCAGATTATCAACGCCATAATCGAAGAGTTTTTTGCCGGTCATTCTGCACATGATCCAGAACGCAAGCAGGCAAGAACCGTGTTTGCTGTTGGAGATGAAAAACAGTCGATATATTCTTTTCAGGGTGCGGAACCTGAAATGTTTGACCGGCAAAAAACTGTTCTTCGTCAGAAGGCCATTGATGCCAATATGCACTTTGAAGATGTTAAACTGGACCTATCCTTTCGTTCAACCCGCGATGTATTAAGTGCGGTTGATAAAGTGTTTGTTGACCCGCAAAACTCAAAAGGCCTGCAAAACAATGATGAACCGGTAATCCATGAACCCAACCGGCAATCGGACCCCGGTGAGGTTTTGATCTGGCCGCTTATTGAGCCGCAAAAAGACAATGACCAGGAAGACTGGCTGGCGCCCGTTGATCAGGTGAATGATAAACATCCGGCAGTTCGGCTGGCTGAACGCATTGCGCGCACGATCAAAGGCTGGATTGACCAGCATGAAATGCTTGAGGGCAAAGGGCGTAAAATTACCCATGGCGATATCCTTATATTGGTGCGTGAACGCGGTCTGATTGCGGGAGCTCTCACCCGGGAACTGAAACGTGCGGGTTTGAATGTGGCGGGGTCTGACCGGTTAAATCTCACCAGCCATATTGCTATTGAAGATCTATTATCGCTGGCCAAATGGGCACTTTTTCCTGAGGATGATTTATCATTGGCTGAGGTTTTGAAAAGCCCGCTGTTTGATTTCAGTGAAGACGATTTATTTGAAATCAGCGTCGAACGCGGGCAAAAAACCTTGTGGCAATCCTTGCGTGGCCACTGCAAGAGTTCCGGCTCCTGCAGGCTATCAACTGCAAAAGACCAATTGTCTGTATTGCTGAGGAACGCACCAACCATTCCTTCATTTGAGTTTTTCAGCCAGGTTTTGTCAGGCGGCAACGGGCGTAAAAAATTCAAGGCACGCCTGGGCGATGAGGTGGATGATGTGCTTGATGCATTTTTGCTGGAGGCATTAAACCACTCTTCCAACGGCGGTTGTGGATTGCAGGATTTTATCCATTCTCTTGAGATTGCTTCACCTGATATCAAGCGGGAAATTGATTTGCAAAGGGATGAAATCCGGGTGATGAGCGTACATTCGGCCAAAGGGCTTGAGGCGCCGATTGTGTTTCTCATTGATTCAGGCCGGTCAGCCTTTAATGCCCAGAAACAATCAGGCGTTATGAAAACAAAAGCCGATGGGCCATTCGCGGCATTTCTCTGGCGGCCCGCCAAGAAAAACGAAACTGAACATACCAGGGCGATAAATCTTAAACTCAAGGAAAAAGCCGAAGAAGAATACCGTCGGCTTTTATATGTGGGTATGACGCGGGCTGAGGACAGGTTGGTGATATGTGGCTTTGGTAAAGCATCAAAACCCGATAATCCAACCTGGCACAGGATGGTTGGCGACAGTCTGATTGAAGGCAGCGAGGAAATTATCACGGATGGGGAAGTCTCGGCCTGGCGCTGGACGAAGGCGCATGAATTGCGAAAACCGTGCGAGGAAGTGGTTGACGACGAAGTTACCCCCGCAATTGTTTCAGAGTTGCCTACCTGGATATATGCCGCACCCAAAACCGAGGCAGTTATTTCGCCGCCATTATCTCCCTCGGTTGCTGCATTAAGCATTGAATCGCGCTCTCGCCTTCAAGATGTCGACAATAACGCTACTGCCCCGCTGGTTGATGGTTTTGCTCTGCAAAGAGGCAATGCCACCCATCATCTGCTGCAGTTTCTGCCGCGCCTTGAACCTTCCGCCCGGGCGAAACGTGCTGCCAGCTATCTTGCACAAACTTTTAACGACTGGAGCGACAATCAGCAGGCGGGGGTCTGTCGCGATGTCATGAATATTCTTGAACATGAAGAGTTTTCTCATTTGTTTTGCGATGACAGTCAGGCTGAGGTCAGTTTGACAGGCGTTCTTGATATCCGTGGGCACAGCCGCCAGATCTCCGGGCAAATCGATCGCATTGCCCTGTTTGATAACAAAGTGCTGATTGTTGATTACAAAACTGATCGATTTGTTCCGGGAAGTATCGAACAGATTTCAGACCAATATCTGGTGCAACTGGCTATTTACAAAAAACTGGTGGAACAGATTTACCCGGATAAAACAATTGAATGCGCGTTACTTTGGACAAGTACGCCTCAAATTATGGTAATTGGTGATGATTTGCTTTCGGCCCGTTTTGCGAACTGGACAAACACTTTAACGGCCAGCGGGTAAATCCAATCTATTGCTTGACGTTTACTCCTCTCGTTCCTATTTTCAGCATAACTTGATTCACCACGTTATTCGCGAGCCGTTTAGGCAAAGGAAGGAAAACCCATGGCAACTATTAAAGTTGATCAATCCAATTTTGAAAGTGATGTTTTGAAATCCGATATTCCCGTAGTCGTTGATTTTTGGGCAGAATGGTGTGGCCCGTGTAAAATGATTGGCCCGCATCTGGAAGAAATTTCAGAAGACATGGAAGGCAAAGTCAAAGTTGCCAAATTGAATATCGATGAAAATCCCGATATCGCAGTAAAATATGGCGTTCGTTCTATTCCGACCCTTGTCATGTTCAAGGACGGCGAACCGGCTTCTATCCAGGTTGGCGCAAAACCAAAAAGCGCTTTGGTTGACTGGGTAAACAGCGCCTAGTCCATACTCCCTCATTCACTCGATGCATCCCAGCATCAGCGTCATACGTATTAAGTGCAAACTTGCGGGGCTTTCCATAAAAACCTAACGCAGTATTGCTGCAATGCGGCTTTTATCAAAAGCCCCGCGCAGAGATTTTTGGTCTGGTTCCGAAGTAAGCCCACAGTAACGAGGCCCTTTTCGGGTATTCGCCAGCCTCAAGCTTGGGCCACAC
>JAKISV010000026.1 GCA_021648425.1 Rhizobiaceae bacterium | reverse complement strand
ATTGAGGATAGTTATCAGCCTGAGCAGGATAAACGCTGGGTGGTCGTGGCACCACCTGGTTCAAACGGCACAACGCTCCTGCTGGCGCGTGCTTCAAAACCTGAGCAAAAGTCTTTTGTCGGCAATCAGGCGGGCGGACGTGTATTTCTTTTCCTCAACAGCGATGATTTCTGGCGCGATTATAATGAAATGCGCGAGAAGGGAATCAAGTTTGTACGTGAACCCAAACAGCGCGACTATGGCATGGTAGCCGTATTTGAAGATCTTTACGGTAACCGCTGGGACCTGTTGCAACTGAATTTAGATCATCCTTTGTCGTTGCGGTAGAGATATTCACCTTGTGGCAATGGATTTTATTGCGCGGGTTGGCTAGTAGTGGGAGATGGCCCTTTATCTAAAAACAGGTTTGTTTCTTACGGTCTCTTTGCTGCTGGCACTAATTTTAATTAATCTCGCCCAGGCAACGCCGCCAAGATATGTCAGCTTGAATGACACTCCCGTAGCGGCAAACAAAACCCACCTGTTTTTGTTTCGTAACCTGTCCGATAATCAGGGCAGTTATTATACCAGTGCCATAACGCGGTTTCTGATTTCCCAGAACCTCAAAACCGGCAAGGTGGAAGATCACTGGCCCCTCGGCAGTACTTATGAAGAGACGGTTGAAGAATGCCTGAGCGATTGCCTCAAATCCAGCCTTGATAATATCATAAATCCTTTTGAGCTATTTAGTGAAAAACAAGCAGCACCGGTTTTATTATCGCCCAAAACCGATTGGAACAAAGAATACAAATTTCCTGTTCTCTCGACTGAATATTTTCTGACTGAACAAGGGTTGATGAAAAAAAATGATGATAATTCAATCACAAATATTCTGCCGGTTTCCTTTGTGCTGCAACGTATCTCATCCAGCCTTGATCCGACTATGGAAATTATGCCTGATGACAATAGCCGCGTTGACCCGCTGGAGTTCAGTGAAGAATCCTATTACAAGAATATCTCCGGTTGCCTGGTGCAGCCCTATTTTGCCAACATTGGTAAATTCAGTTTGTTTTCACTGACCTGCGAGGGGGAGGGCGATGATCAGATAAACTCATATCGAATTTTCCTCACCCTCAATACCAGCAAATAAATCTATTTCCCTCAAATAAATGAAGTTAGCAAATGATCGACCACAAACAGTTTTACTATATTCGCCATGGCGAAACCGATTGGAATATGATTGGAAAATTACAGGGAAAAACTGACATACCTTTAAATGAAACCGGTATTGCCCAGGCCAATCTGGCAAAAGAGATACTTTCGGGTATCGCGATCTCGACCATTTGTTGCAGCCCGATGTTGCGCGCGCGCAAAACCGCTGAAGTTATAAACGAAACACTGGATGTTCCGATTGTCGAAATTGATGATCTGCGCGAATGTAATTTTGGTTCGCTGGAGGGCACCACTTCCTATCCCTGGATATCGAATTGGCTTGTTGGTGACAGCACTAATGTACCTGGCGATATTGAGCCGCTGGAACAATTTATCGCGCGTTGCGCCAAAGCCATAAATCATGCCATTACCCATCCCGGCCCGGTACTGATAGTGGCCCATGGCGGCTCTTATCTGCCGGCAAAAAAAGGCTTGCCTGAAAGTCAGCAGTCTCCCTTGCAAAACTGTGCGCCGGTGCGCCATGACCCGCCTCTGGGGCAGGGTGGTATGTGGCGCCGAACCGATCTTTGATAAAGGGTTTTAATCCGGTCAATAAACAGCAGCTGCACGATGGCCCACACGCACATCGCGCAGCTGCCAGAAGAACGACACTCTGGCCGAGACTGCCGCTCCCCACACCCTTTGACAGGGTGCCTGTTGGGAGCAAATTCCAAATTCCCTCATTCCAAAGGCTGGCCGCAGTGCGAAGAATAAAACAGTATGATCTGCTTCACGCAACCGGGTCAGGTTTAAGAATATGGACTAGGAATTCATTGCCCCTTATTTGCAAATTCGCAAATATATCACCTGGAAATATATTAGAGGTTGCAGGTTAACAAATACACAATTTAGCGCAATAGTTGTAGTTTGCATTGTGGCTTTTGATAAATAAAGCCCCATTGGGTCAATTTTCTCTGCTAATGGTATGAGAATGTTGAAAATCGGGCATTCTGGCCCATCATTTTTTTTATCAACCCTTTAATCCATTCTTCACCTGACCTATGTTTGTCTGCGATATCAGATTCGAAACCGGCGTGCCTTGCACTTTCATGTCGTGCATCAAGCGCCAACATTCATGTCAAAAGCAAACTCCCAATAGAAAGCCATCCGCAAGATGAAAGATCCAGTTGAAACCTATATGAACCTTGTGCCGATGGTGGTCGAACAGACCAATCGCGGCGAGCGCTCCTATGACATATTTTCCCGTCTGCTGAAGGAACGGATAATTTTCATTACCGGACCGATTGAGGACGGCATGGCGATGCTGGTCAGCGCGCAATTGTTGTTCCTGGAAGCGGAAAATCCCAAGAAGGAAGTTCACCTTTATATAAATTCCCCCGGCGGCGTGGTTACTTCGGGCATGGGAATTTATGATACGATGCAGTTTATCAGGCCACCGGTGTCTACCTTATGCATGGGGCAGGCTGCCTCTATGGGCTCACTCCTGCTAACTGCGGGCCATAAGGATATGCGCTTTGCTTTGCCCAATGCCCGCATCATGCTGCATCAGCCTTCCGGCGGATTTCAGGGCCAGGCTTCAGATATTCAGCGCCATGCCGAAGACATCATGAAAATGAAAAAACGACTCAATGAAGTCTATGTTGAACATACCGGCCAGGATTATGACACCGTCGAAGCTACCCTTGACCGTGATCATTTTATGAATGCCAAGGAAGCTAAAGAATTTGGATTGATTGATGAGGTGGTCGAAAAAAGGCCGGAAACCGAGGAAGATAACGACTGATTATCTTAACTTTGTTGGCAAAATGTCACGTATTTGTACAGCTATTAAGTCATTCTACAGGTTTACACCCGTACAATCACATGCCAAGAATCAATAAATGTGCTGATATGTGTTGATTTGGACAGCCATTGGAACTTCAACGTTGGTTGAAGAGGGAATAAAAAGCTGAGGATTACGAATGAGCAAGGTTTCAAACAGCGGCGGCGGTGATAGCAAGAATACGCTTTATTGCTCATTTTGCGGCAAGAGCCAGCATGAAGTTCGCAAGCTGATTGCCGGTCCAACTGTATTCATCTGTGATGAATGTGTTGAACTGTGCATGGATATTATCCGCGAAGAAAACAAATCATCCGCAATCAAGTCCGGCGACAGCTCTCCCACACCTCAAGATATTATGGATGTGCTGGATGATTATGTAATCGGCCAGCCCTATGCCAAACGGGTATTGTCCGTTGCTGTCCACAATCATTATAAACGCCTCGACCACGCCACAAAAAATGACGATGTGGAACTTGCAAAATCCAACATCATGCTGATTGGCCCCACCGGGTGCGGTAAAACTTTGTTGGCGCAAACGCTCGCCAGAATTCTTGATGTGCCTTTCACCATGGCCGATGCCACCACGCTGACGGAAGCGGGTTATGTCGGTGAAGATGTGGAAAACATTATTCTCAAGCTGCTGCAATCGGCTGAATATAATGTCGAACGCGCCCAGCGCGGTATCGTCTATATAGACGAAGTCGACAAAATCACCCGTAAAACCGATAACCCGTCCATCACCCGTGATGTGTCAGGCGAAGGCGTTCAGCAGGCTTTGCTGAAAATCATGGAAGGCACGGTTGCCTCCGTCCCTCCGCAAGGTGGCAGAAAACATCCGCAGCAGGAGTTCCTGCAGGTTGATACCACCAACATCTTGTTTATCTGCGGCGGTGCATTTGCCGGTCTGGATAAGATCATCTCTGATCGCGGTCGCAAAACCTCAATTGGATTTGGCGCCCATGTGGAGGATCCAGAAGATCGTAAAACCGGCGAACTGTTGCGTCAGGTTGAGCCTGAAGACTTGTTGAAGTTTGGTCTCATCCCGGAATTTGTCGGCCGTGTTCCTGTGCTGGCAACGCTCGAAGACCTTGATATTGATTCGCTGGTCAAAATCCTGTCCGAGCCTAAAAATGCCATGGTAAAACAATATCAGCGTCTGTTTGAGATGGAAGAGGTCACCCTGACATTCCATGAAGATGCACTAACCGCCATCGCCAAGCGCGCCATTGAGCGCAAAACCGGTGCTCGCGGCCTGCGTTCAATCCTCGAATCCATCCTGCTCGATACCATGTTCGAGCTGCCTGGTCTTGAAGGAGTGGGCGAGGTGGTGATTTCTGACGAGGTCGTCGATGGTAACGCCAGACCGCTTTATATCTATTCCGATAAGGAAGAAGAAAAAGAAGTCAGCGCCTGATCGTCTTATTGACTGCCAGGATTATTTCTCTTCATTTTTGTCGGATTTCAGCCCCTCGATACTGTGAAAATTCCATAATTTTTCAACGGCGAAATAGGTAAACATTACCGACCAGCCAATCAGCATCAGCCCGTTGAGCACTTCAACGCCGGTGATGAACTGCATTGCACCCTGGGGAAAAATATCACCGATGCCAAGGGATGAATATGTGGCGGCGGAAAAATAGATATAGCCAAAAAAATCATCCCGGGCGACACCAATCAGCGGTTCATATCCCGCCAGATTAGCCAGCGCCCAATAAACTGTGCCGTAAATCCATATAGCAATAGTGTGGGCTGAAAATATTGTCAGCACCAAAAAGAACATCAAAGGGCGCGGGCTGGGGTCATATTTTGATACAATGCGCAATACGATGCACAATATTTCGTAAAATATGGCCGTGGTGACGATGACCAGCACGATGCTGATGCCGATTGCATAGTAAATTTGTTCATCCATTATTTACCTCATCATGGCATTGACCCAAACACAATGACATAAATTTAGTGCACAACCGCCCACCGGTCCACTGTTACAATTGACGAAGCTGAATTGCTGGCGATAACGCTATTATCACTGGTAATTGCATTGTGTTCTAAAGATAACTAAATTTGTACCATGTCCGACAATTACAAAAAACCAGCACCCGAACCCGAAAAAATCATGATCATTGGTGGTTATGGCCATGTTGGTTTAACTATCGCCAGGCAATTGGCTCCTTTGTTTGCCAACCGCGTGGTGATTGCCGGCCGAAATCTCGACAAAGCCACTGTCGCTGCCGCAAAAACGGGCTTTGGCACTGAAGGGCGCGCGCTGGATGTTTTTCACGCAGATGATTTTTCTGTGTTGAGCGATGTTGCAATCGTTCTTGTCTGTCTTGATCAATCCGACACGCGGTTTGTAGAACGATGCCTGTCGCGCTCTGTTCACTATGTTGATATCAGTGCCAAATACGAATTTCTGTCGAAAGTGGAAAAACTCGACAGTTTAGCCAAAGAAAATGATGCGACAGTTATTCTCAGCGTCGGTGTGGCGCCAGGGCTGACAAACCTGCTTGCAGCACAGGCCATAAAAGGCATGCAACAAACCGACCGTATAGATATACTGTTGGAGTTGGGACTTGGCGACCAGCACGGCAAGGCTGCCGTGGAATGGTTTTTTGACAATCTGGATGCCGAATACACTGTGACTGAGGACGCCAAACAAAAAATTGTTCGAAGCCTTGGCGAATCAATAGCTATCAACCTGCCTCAACAACTAGGTGAGTACGCGGCTTACCGGTTCAATTTTTCTGATCAGCATGTCATATCTCGCACGCTGGGCGTATCAACTGTTGGCACCTGGGTTCGTTTTGAACACCGGTTTTCGACCTGGCTTTTTGCGAAACTTTCCAACGTCGGCCTTGCCCGGCTGTTGCGTCGCGGTATATTGCGAAAAATCGGGATTTGGCTGTTCATGAATATACGCCTTGGCTCAAACCGCTGCGGCGTCGGCGCACGTGCAACCGGCAGGGCTGCAGATGGTTCCAGTTCATATACAGTTGGTATAATCGGTAAAAAAGAAGCCCTGATGACCGCAACCATCGCTGCCGAAACAATTCGTCAACTGTTATCCTCAAATCCGAAATCCGGTGTTTTTCACAGCGAGCAGGTGATTGCGCTTGAACCTGTGATCGCCGCATTGAGAAAGGAAATCCCCGATATTCAGGTTTCACTGTGATCTTTTGTGGTGACCAAGAGGCGGTTGCCAGATGTCTGTCTACTATTTGTATCCCGGTATATTTTCCTCTTGAACCTACAGCCCCTAGAGGTTCTATGTATTTGCCCTGAGAATAAATAACAGGACAAAGATACATGGCACGAGAGTTGATTTTACAGGTTGAAGGCATGGATTGTGCCAGTTGTACGGCTAAAATTGAAAAGGCAGTATGCGCAATTCCCGGCGCCAATAATGTATCGCTGAATTATACCAATCAACGCCTGAAGCTGGAGATTGATGAAAGTACTACCAGCGATGATGCTATTTCAAAAGTAGTGGAACGCCTGGGTTATAAGGTCTCCAAATCAGGTGAAAAACCAATTGCTGCTGATTTGAGCTGGTGGCAGACCGCTAAAGGAAAGCTGGTTATCGCTTCGGGTACCCTGCTGGTTATCGCAACAGTATTTTCTTTTGTGCTGCCGCAATATGCCCACCTGGTTTTCTCAGCAGCAGCGCTTCTGGCCCTGATACCCATGGCCAGAAAGGCAGCACTCAGCACCTGGGCGGGTCAGCCATTCACTATCGAAACCCTGGTAACAATTGCCGTATTCGGTGCCATCATCATCAATGAGGCAGCAGAAGCCGCCGTGGTGGTATTTCTATTTTCCATTGGTGAAATGCTGGAAATGCTGGCAGCAGCCAAGGCGCGAAAATCCGTGCAGGCCCTGGCCGATCTGGTGCCAAAATCCGCGTTCCTGGTTGTTGAGGGTAAAACACGTGAGGTTTCCGCCGATACGCTGGAAGTCGGCGATATCATAGAAGTGCGCCCCGGTGGCAGAATTCCTGCTGACGGAATTATTTCGCGCGGTTCATCAGCCATTGATGAAGCCGCTGTCACGGGCGAATCTATTCCCAAAAACAAAGGCGTTGGTGATGGCGTCTTTGCCGGGTCTATCAATGCGGAAGGGGTTATCCGGTTGCGCGTTGAAAAGGCTGCGCAAAACAACATGATATCGCGCATTTTGCAAATGGTCGAAGAAGCCCAGGCCTCCAAGTCTCCCACAGCCAGATTTATCGATCGCTTCTCCACCTATTATACCCCGGCGGTAATCCTTGTCTCAGCAATGATTGCAATAATCCCGCCCTTATATATGGGCGGTGACTGGGGTGAGTGGTCTTATAAGGCGTTGGCAATTTTGCTGATAGGCTGCCCCTGCGCACTGGTGTTATCAACACCGGCAGCAATTACCTCAGGCATTTCGTCTGGCGCGCGTCACGGGTTGCTGATGAAAGGCGGCGCTATCCTTGAAGCGATTGGCAAGGTAAAGCAGATAGCTTTTGATAAAACCGGCACACTCACCAGAGGTAAGCCGATGGTAACCGATATTGAAGTGTTTGCCGGCAAACAAGATACAATGTTGCAGTTGGCAGGAGCAGTGGAGGCTGGTTCATCTCACCCGCTTGCTGTGGCCATCGTCAATGAAATCAAAACCCGTGGCATCGAAATTCCCGATGCCACCAATTCCCAGGCTTTGAGCGGGCGCGGTGTTCGTGCCACGGTTGGTAAAAAAGTTATAACCATTGCCTCCCCGCGTTTTGCCGCTGAAATGACACCTCTGAATAAGAGCCAAATTGAGTTTATTCAGAATCTGGAAGATGAAGGCAAAACTGTCGCGGTAGTGCTGGATAATGAAAAGGTTCTTGGCCTGTTTGCCCTGCGTGATGAATTACGCAAAGGCGCAGTCGCCGCCATGAAATCCCTCAAGGAACTGGGTATTTCTGCCATAATGCTAACTGGAGACAACGCACGCACCGGTGCTGCCCTGGCCAAACAGTTGGGCATTGATGTCAAAGCGGAACTGATGCCGGAAGATAAGCTGGTGGTTATTTCTGAATTAAAGAAAAATGGCTCTGTCGCCATGGTTGGTGACGGCATAAATGACGCCCCGGCACTCGCCACCGCCGATGTTGGCATCGCAATGGGCGGGGGAACCGATGTGGCGCTTGAAACCGCAGATGCTGCCCTCCTGCACGAGCGGGTAAGCGATGTGCCAGAGCTGGTGAAGCTCTCACGCGCCACCATGGCCAATATTCACCAGAACATCACCATTGCGCTAGGATTGAAAGCCGTATTTCTGGTGACTACTCTGCTGGGTGTAACATCCCTGTGGATGGCCATTCTTGCTGATACAGGCGCCACGGTACTGGTAACCATCAACGCCTTGCGGCTACTGGCTTATAAGTTCAAGAGCTAATCTCTTGCAGACTTGGTAAGCCAGCAGCGTTTTTATTCAGCCGCCACTGCCTGACGGCTGGTAGGCATATTGTTTCGCTTCGATTTCCAGGTTTTCAAAAACGCTGCAAATTGCAGAAGAAGAACGAATGATACCAGGCCGACAAATGGCCATTGAGCCCAGTTAGGCTCTGGCGTGTTGCGGTGATAATCAAGGAAATGCAGGAAGAGGAAATAAGCCGTATGAACGACGATCAGCATCCATAACACATAGGCGCTTTGCTGCAGAAATTTCCACACCGGCGCACTGAGTAGCCGCTGGCTCCAGTTACTTGACGAGATAGCCAGCACAAAACCGTAAAACAATGCAATCAGTCCAATGGCATTGGCCAACCCGAATCCGTGCTGAAACATCACGTAAACCCCGGATGGATGCAGTTGAAAACCAAATATACGGATCAGATCCCACTCAATCCAGCCATCAAGAATGATTATCGTGTGAATTAATGCCAATAGGACACCGTATATTCCCAGTTCCCGGCGCCAGGGAATAACCAGTTTCATTTTCGCAAATAGCCTCGACAACGGCCCGATTGACATGGAGATAGCGATCATCACCAGACTCATGTCACCAATAGCACGGTTCCATTTGTGCATGGGTGACCATTGGGCGCGCGATTCTAAAAATGCATAGGTCCCGGCAACAGCCAGTATGATTACGATCAGATGCCGTGTTTTCCACCCGACAGTGAATATGTTCATTAGTTTGCTTGCATAACTCATGATTTTAAAGAAGCCCCGTTGTTCGAATAAGTTTCCGATAAATTTTCAGGATAAGAATTTTCCCAATTTGGTTTGATTTGTGGCGGTAAAGTGGCACATTTCCAAGCTTTAATACAAGGCGACCAAATTTTAGTTTATCGTTCAACAATTCTGCGTGATGTGGGCCAATTATAGCAATTTTTGGTCATTTTTCTCAAAAACCGCTGCGCGTACCATTCCACTCAATAAACTGACTGGTGTCGCTGATGCCAAGGCCATCAACCACCTTCAAGATTCCCTCAGCACTTTCTTCAACGGCGATATCTGCTTCTTCGCCGCCCATTTGCGTTCGCACCCACCCCGGATCAATCGCCACCACACAGACACCAAATTCCATGAGGTCAGTGGCCAGCGCCTGCACTATTTTATTTGCCGCTGATTTTGAAGCCCGGTAGGCAATACGGTCAGATTTGGCATATTGCATCCGCCCCATGCTGGAGGATATTGTAACCAAGCGGGGATTATCACTCTTTTTCAATTGCGGCAGAAATGCCTGGGCAATTTTCAGCGGTGCTATCGTGTTGATCGCCAGGGTTCGGGCAAATCCGTCGAAATCCATATCAAGTGTGGATTGGCGCTCCGGTCCAATGACACCTGCATTGTTGATCAAAATATCAATCGGCTGCTTATAAGAAAGCGCCGCCTTATCAATCGCTGAATGGTCGATAACATCAAATTGCAGAACCGAAATTTCGGGCAATAGATTGGTGACCCGGTTCAAATCCTCCAGCGTTCGAACTGATCCCCCCACTTGCCAGCCCAACCCTGATGATTGGCGGGCAAGTTCCAGTCCAATTCCGCGGCCGATGCCGGTTATGAATATCGAGGTCATTTCATTTTCTCATCGCTAAAACGGTCACCTTAACCACTACTTTATTCTATAGTTGCAGCCATGTGAGATCAAATTATATTAGCAAACCTTGAACCATCACCTGTTTAACCCCAAATAGTGCAGGACAATGATCCTGCCGAAAAAAATCTCCATTGTGTAAACAGCTAAAATCCTTTTTCAGGGTATCGCTTGCGCCTGTGGTGGTTATTATGGGTTGCAACAAACAAGAATCGACTTTCGCTCCACACAGCGTTGATTGAGCACTAAAGGAATATCATTCATGGCTTCGGATAATTCTGACAGCATCGATATCGCAACAGGCGAAGTTTTACCGCTTTTGCCGCTTCGCGACACAGTCGTATTTCCCTATATGATTGTGCCATTGTTTGTTGGCCGTGAAAAATCGATCAATGCTCTTGAAGATGTGATGAACAAGGATAAGAAAATCCTGCTGTTCACCCAGAAAGTCGCCGGCGATGACGACCCTGCGCCCGAAAGCCTCTACGAGGTCGGCACGCTCGCCACCGTATTGCAAATGTTGAAACTGCCCGATGGCACTGTAAAAGTGCTGGTTGAAGGTTTGGCGCGGGCGCGTGCTGAAAAATTTGTACCCGGACTTGATTACCTCGCCGCCCAGGCGGAAATTATTGAAGACCATGATGATGATGAAATCGAGCTTGAGGCGGTATCGCGTTCGGTTGTGGCGGAATTTGAAAACTATGTGAAACTCAACAAAAAAGTTTCCCCTGAAGTTGTAAGCGCTGCCACCCAGATTGAAGATTATTCCAAACTTGCCGATACCATTGCCTCGCATCTGGCAATCAAAATTGCCGAGAAACAGGAAATGCTGGGTATCTACAGCGTCAAGGAGCGCCTTGAGCATATATTGGGGCTGATGGAGAGCGAGATTTCTGTTCTTCAGGTGGAAAAGCGTATTCGCGGTCGTGTCAAACGGCAGATGGAAAAAACCCAACGTGAATATTACTTAAACGAGCAGATGAAAGCCATCCAGAAAGAACTGGGCGATGGCGAAGAAGCCAAAGATGAGCTTGGCGAGCTGGAAGAAAAGATCAAAAAGACGCGGCTTTCCAAAGAAGCTCGTGAAAAGGCGGATGCGGAATTTCGCAAGCTCAAACAGATGAGCCCGATGTCTGCCGAAGCAACTGTGGTGCGAAATTACCTCGACTGGCTGCTTGGCATCCCCTGGGGCAAGCGCTCCGCTGTCAAAACCGACCTCGTTAAATCCGAAGAAGTGCTCGACAAGGATCACTATGGCCTGGAAAAGGTCAAGGAACGCATCATCGAATATCTGGCGGTGCAATCACGGGCGAAAAAAATCAAAGGCCCGATCCTGTGCCTGGTCGGCCCTCCTGGCGTGGGTAAAACTTCCCTGGGTAAATCGATTGCGGAAGCTACCGGGCGTGAATTCGTTCGTATGGCCCTTGGCGGTGTACGTGACGAGGCCGAAATCCGTGGCCACCGGCGCACCTATATCGGTTCTATGCCCGGTAAGGTTATTCAGTCGATGAAAAAAGCTAAGAAAATCAATCCGCTGTTTCTGCTCGATGAAATCGACAAAATGGGCGCTGATTTTCGCGGCGACCCTTCTTCCGCATTGCTTGAAGTGCTTGACCCGGAGCAAAATAATACGTTCTCGGACCATTATCTGGAAGTGGATTACGATCTTTCAAACGTCATGTTTGTCACCACGGCAAACACCATGAATATTCCAGGACCTCTTCTGGACAGAATGGAAATCATTCGCATTGCCGGTTATACTGAAGATGAAAAAGTTGAAATCGCCAAACGTCATTTATTGCCCAAGGCAATCAAAAATCATGTTTTGAGCGACAAAGAATTTTCTCTGAGCGATAGTGCATTGCGCACCGTTATTCGCATTTATACGAGAGAAGCCGGTGTGAGAAACCTTGAGCGCGAATTGATGAAACTGGCGCGCAAGGCGGTAACAACTATCCTGAAAACCGCAACCGATGAAAAGCCGGTTAAAAGCATCAAGGTTTCCGATAAGAACCTTGAAGACTATCTTGGCGTTCCCAAATTCCGCTATGGTCAGGCAGAAACTGACGATCAGGTGGGCGTGGTAACCGGCCTTGCCTGGACGGAAGTGGGTGGTGAATTACTTACCATTGAAAGCGTGCTGATGCCCGGTAAGGGAAAAATGACGGTCACCGGCAATTTGCGCGATGTGATGAAGGAATCGATTTCTGCTGCCGCATCTTATGTTCGCAGCCGAGCCATCAATTTTGGTATCAAGCCACCTTATTATGACAAAGTTGATATTCACGTTCATGTGCCAGAAGGTGCCACCCCAAAAGATGGCCCTTCGGCAGGTGTCGCAATGGCGACATCTATTGTCTCTGTCATGACCGCAATACCCATACGTGCCAATATCGCCATGACCGGTGAAATTACGTTGCGCGGGCGGGTTTTACCAATCGGCGGTTTAAAAGAAAAACTGCTGGCAGCTTTGAGGGGTGGCATCACCAAAGTGCTGATACCCCAGGAAAACGCCAAGGATCTGGCAGAAATACCTGACAATGTGAAAAACGGCCTGGAAATCGTACCCGTAGCCCGCATTGATGAAGTCCTCAAACACGCCCTTGTCACACAACCTGAGGCAATTGAGTGGAGCGAGGAAGATGACGCAAATGCGCGCGCAGTCCCCATATCTAATGAAAAAGGCTCAGGGCTAACCGCCCATTGAATAAGCTGAAAATTGACTGCAGGCGCCTGTTAGGGGGTAGATATGCCTGCTGTTGCGGGTGTTGGATGCCACTGACATGACTATTTGGCTAATTAATCGCCCAAAACCCAATGATCGCAAGGGTTTCTATTGTAATTTACTCCACAAAAAGCAAACATGCGCCTATTGATGTTAAGTCGATTCGAGGCCTTCAAAATATAAGGATAAACTAATGAATAAAAAAGAACTTGCAGCCGTTGTTGCGGATAAATGCGGACTTTCCAATGCCCAGGCTGGTGAAGCAATTGAAGCTACGCTTGATTGTATCACTCATTGTCTGAAAAATGGCGAAGAAGTGAGACTGCTTGGATTTGGCAACTTTGTTTCCGTACACCGCAAAGCCAGAACAGCACGCAATCCGCAAACCGGAGCGCCAATTGATGTTCCTGCAGCTGATGTGCCTAAATTCAAACCTGGCAAAGCGCTAAAGGAAGCTGTAAACAGCTAATCCAATAGCCTGACGGCTTGTCGTATTTAGAACATTAAATACCAAAACCCGCTCAGATATTTCTGAGCGGGTTTTTTGCGGGCTGTAAAAACAGCGGTTGGCGGGCAGGCAACATTTCCCGCAATACGCAATATATCTGGCGCAGCATTAAATTCACTTGCAATCCCATGCCAAACCCGCAACCTTTTATCGAAATTCAAACAAAAACTTGGCAGGACTGATTGTGAGCAAAAACAACAAAGATGAATCTGACGCAGCGAAGAAGCAGTTGTTGCGGCAAATGGCATTGGATTTCCATGAATTTCCCCAACCCGGAAAACTCGAAGTACGCGCCACCAAACCTCTGGAAAACCAGCGTGATTTGTCGCTCGCCTATTCCCCCGGCGTAGCTGAAGCCTGCCTGGAGATTGAAAAAGACCCGGTAACTGCCGCCAAATATACCTCCCGTGGTAATCTGGTAGCCGTTGTCAGCAATGGCTCTGCTGCTCTTGGTCTTGGAAATATCGGCGCACTTGCCTCCAAGCCAATTATGGAGGGCAAGGCGGTATTGTTTAAAAAGTTCGCCAATATCGATTGTTTTGATATCGAGGTGGATGAAAGCGATCCCGAAAAACTGGCTGACATCGTTGCAGCGCTGGAACCAACATTTGGCGCAATCAACCTTGAAGACATCAAAGCGCCCGATTGTTTTATCGTTGAAAAACGCTGCCAGGAAAAGATGAATATTCCGGTGTTTCACGATGACCAGCACGGCACAGCGATTGTTGTGGGTGCAGCTGCCACCAATGCGCTTTATGTTTGCGGCAAGAAATTTGAGGATATCAAAATTGTCACCGTTGGTGGCGGTGCAGCAGGTATTGCCTGCCTCAATGTGCTGCTCAATCTTGGGGTAAAACGCGAAAACGTTTATATGGTCGACCGTGGTGGTATCGTTCATAAAGGCCGCAACGATTTGACAGCGGAAAAAGCAGAATATGCCCAGGATCATCTGCCCGAAGATCCTGATGAAATCTATGATGGGGCAGATATGTTTTTGGGCCTTTCGGGTCCCGGTGTGTTGAAACCCGAAATGGTGGCGCGCATGGTCAAACAGCCCATTATCTTTGCACTGGCTAATCCTACACCCGAAATCATGCCTGAAGAGGCGCGCGCGGTTGCTCCTGACGCAATGATTGCAACAGGGCGCTCAGATTACCCCAATCAGGTCAACAATGTTTTGTGTTTCCCGTTTATTTTTCGTGGTGCGCTGGATGTTGGCGCCACAAAAATCAACGATGAAATGAAAATAGCCTGCGTCAATGCTATCGCCGAACTGGCGCGAAAAACCTCAACTGCTGAAGCTGCCGCCGTTTACCAGGACGAAAAGCTGATTTTCGGGCCTGACTATCTCATTCCCAAACCCTTTGACCCTCGTTTATTGGCTGAAGTGGCATCTGAGGTTGCCAAGGCGGCAATGGAATCAGGTGTTGCTACACGGCCGATTGATGACATTGAAGCCTACCGCGAAAAGCTGGACAACTCGGTCTACAAATCCGGCATGGTGATGCGCAAGGTGTTTGAAGCGGCAAAAATTTCTGAGCGGCGCATAATCTTTGCTGAAGGAGAAAGCGAACGCGTTTTGCGCGCTTCGCTTAGTATGCTGGAAGAGACTATTGATAAACCCATCCTGATTGGCCGTCCCGAAGTTATTGAAGCGCGTTGCGAGGAATATGGATTGCCGATCAGACCGGGCCGCGATTTTGAACTGGTCAATCCGCAAAAAGATAATCGCTACCATGATTACTGGGATACCTATCACGGTTTAATGGAGAGGCGTGGCGTTACGCCTGCCCTTGCCAAAGCCATATTGCGTACCAACACCACGGCAATTGCAGCTGTTGCAGTCCACCGTGGCGATGCGGATTCAATGATATGCGGCACGTTTGGTCAATATCTGTGGCATCTCAATTATATCAACCAGGTTTTGGGCAGGGATGGTCTCAAGCCCATTGGCGCTTTGTCGATGATGATATTGGAAGGCCGCTCGGTCTTTATTTCCGACACCCACGTTAATCCCGAACCTGATGGCGAGCAGATAGCCCAGATTGTTATTGGCACGGCCCGCCATATCCGGCGCTTTGGCCTTGAGCCAAAAATCGCCCTGTGCAGCCATTCCCAATTCGGCAATCTTGATATCTCATCGGGCAGGCGTATGCGCGCAGCGCTGGAAATCCTGGATGCGATGGAGCTTGATTTTCAGTATGAAGGTGAAATGCACTCTGATGCTGCCCTTGATCCTGAACTGCGCAACAGAATATTCCCCGCTTCACGTCTGAAAGGTCCGGCAAATGCCCTGATATTTGCCAATGCAGACGCGGCAAGCGGTGTACGAAATACGCTCAAACAATTGGCAAAAGCGCTGGAAGTCGGCCCCATCCTGATGGGAATGGGCAACAAAGCCCATATTGTGACGCCATCGATCACCGCCCGAGGCCTGTTGAATATCGCAGCCCTTGCTGGAAGCACCGTGCAACAATACGGTTAAACACCCGCCGTTTTAAACACAATTATTGACGTTTTATTGCAAGTCCGGTTGCACCAAATGATGTGTTGGTAGAAAGGAGGGTCTGAGCCCTGAATTCTGCCAACCAAAGGCGAAGTCAAAATCGCTGCACTGGAGTTTGCCATGACTGTAAAATCCGACATTGAAATAGCCCGTGAAGCTACAAAAAAACCCATTCAGGAAATCGGTGAGAAGCTGGGAATTCCAGCCGCCGATCTGGTTCCCTACGGCCATGACAAGGCAAAGCTCTCAGCGGCTTTTATCAAAGCCCAGGCCCACAAGAAAAACGGCAAACTGATATTGGTGACCGCAATTTCTCCTACTGCAGCCGGTGAAGGTAAAACCACCACTACCGTTGGTTTGGGTGACGGCCTCAATGCCATTGGCAAAAAGGCGGCAATCTGCATTCGTGAGGCTTCACTTGGTCCGTGTTTTGGCATGAAGGGCGGGGCTGCTGGTGGTGGTTATGCGCAAGTCATTCCCATGGAAGACATGAACCTGCATTTCACCGGTGATTTTCACGCCATTACTTCCGCCCACAACCTGCTTGCCGCGATGATCGACAATCATATTTATTGGGGCAACAAACTCGATATCGATTCACGCCGCATTACCTGGAAGCGTGTTGTCGACATGAATGACCGCGCGCTTCGCCAGATCACCGCCAGCCTTGGCGGTGTCATGAACGGTTTTCCACGTGAGGCCGGATTTGATATCACTGTTGCTTCCGAGGTTATGGCAATCCTTTGTCTGTCCAATGATCTGGTAGACTTACAAAAACGCCTGGGCGATATTATTGTCGCTTACCGTCGCGATAAAACACCGGTTTATTGCCGCGACATTGAAGCTGATGGGGCGATGACAGTTCTGCTCAAAGACGCCATGCAGCCCAACCTGGTGCAGACGCTTGAGAATAATCCGGCATTTGTTCACGGCGGACCTTTTGCCAACATTGCCCACGGCTGCAACTCGGTGGTGGCTACTAAAACCGCAATGAAGCTGGCGGATTATGTAGTTACCGAAGCAGGGTTTGGTGCAGACCTTGGTGCAGAAAAATTCCTCAACATCAAATGCCGTAAAGCGGGCATTGCACCTGATGCAATCGTCATCGTTGCCACCGTGCGTGCTGTCAAAATGAATGGTGGCGTTGCCAAAGCCGATCTGGGCAAAGAGAATATCGAAGCTGTATGGGAAGGTTGCGCCAACCTTGGCCGCCATATCGAAAACATCAAGCAGTTTGGTGTTCCCGCCATCATCGCCATCAATCATTTTACCGGTGATACAGATGAGGAAATTGCAACAATCAAGAAATATGTGGCTACCCAGGGTGCTGAGGCGATTGTCTGCAAGCACTGGGCTGAAGGCTCAAAAGGCACCATTAATCTGGCTAATAAAATTGTTGAGTTGATTGACCGGGGTTCCGCCCAATATGCTCCACTTTACCCCGATGATATGCCGCTGTTTGAAAAAATAGATACGATTGCCAAGCGTATCTATCGCGCAGTTGAAGTAATGGCCGATAAAAAGATACGCGACCAGCTTAGAACCTGGGAAGAAGCCGGCCACGGACATCTGCCTATCTGCATGGCTAAAACCCAGTATTCATTTACAACGGACCCCGAATTGCGCGGCGCGCCAACCGGCCACGCCGTCCCCATACGCGAGGTTCGCCTGGCTGCGGGAGCAGGGTTCATCGTTGTTGTTTGCGGGCAAATCATGACGATGCCGGGCCTGCCAAGGGTGCCAAGCGCTGAAGCTATTCATCTTGACGAAAACGGTGATATACAAGGTTTGTTCTAATAGATTTTACACTGTGAATTATGAAAGCCGCAATCTCAATGGCAAAAAGAGACCGAGGCAAAAAGAAAAACCAGCAAAAGGGCAGGGCGCTTGATGAGAGTGCTTTGGGTGAAGTTCGCTCGTTACTTGGAACCCGGTCACTCTCCCGCGATTTACTGATTGAACATCTGCACATTTTGCAGGACCATTTCAAATGCCTGCATGTGCGCCATCTGCGGGCTCTGGCCGAAGAAATGCGCCTGTCCCAGGCCGAAATTTACGAGGTGGCCTCATTCTATGACCATTTTGATATCGTCAAGGAAGATGAAACACCGCCTGCGCCAGTCACCATTCGTGTGTGCGACTCACTTTCATGCATGCTGGCTGGCAGCGAAAAACTGATTGGCGAACTTGAAGCAGGCACCGACCCCAAAAAAATTCGCATCGCCCGCGCGCCCTGCATGGGCGGTTGTGATGTTGCTCCCGCTGCCAGAGTAGGCGACAGGGAAATTGGCAATGCCACGGCAAAATCTCTGGTAGAAATTGCCAACGGCGATACAGCACCGCAAATCCCCAAGTATATCGATTTTGCCAGCTATACCCAAAGGGGCGGTTATTCCACGTTGATGAAAATTCGCACAGGTATTCCCGGTTCAGATTTTGATTCCATGTTGGAAACCTTAAGCGCTTCAGGCCTGCGTGGTCTTGGGGGAGCGGGTTTCCCGGCCCACATGAAGTGGAAATTTGTGCGCGGATACGAAGGTCCGCGCCTGATGACCATCAACGGCGATGAGGGCGAACCCGGTACATTCAAAGATCGCTTTTTTCTGGAGCGCGACCCTCATCGATTATTTGAAGGTGCGCTGATTGCCGCTCACTATGTAGAAGCCGAGCGCATTTATCTTTATATGCGCGATGAATACCCCGCCGTACTCGAGATATTGCGCCGCGAAATCGCTACCCTTGAAGAGATGGGCACGATTACGCCGGGCTTCATTGAACTGCGACGCGGAGCGGGCGCATATATTTGCGGTGAAGAAAGCGCGATGATTGAGAGCATTGAAGGCAAACGCGGCATCCCGCGCCATCGCCCGCCTTTCATTGCCGAAGTTGGCTTGTTTGGAAAACCAACGCTCAACCATAATGTCGAAACGCTCTGGTGGATAAGAGACATTATTGAACAGGGCCCCAAATGGTTTGCCGGGCGCGGTAAAAAAGACCATCCCGGTATTCGCTCCTGGTCCGTATCGGGCCGTGTTAAAAACCCCGGCGTGAAACTTGCCCCCGCCGGTGTCACCGTTCGCGAATTAATCGACGATTATTGCGGTGGTATGGCGCAAGGCCACAATTTCAAAGCCTACCTGCCCGGCGGTGCATCGGGGGGAATCCTCCCTGCTTCAATGGATGATTTGCCACTGGATTTTGGCGAGCCATTGGCCAGCCATGGCGCATTTGTCGGCTCCCATGCGATTGTGATATTGTCGCATAAAGACAACATCAAAGACGTGGTACTAAACCTGCTGAACTTCTTCGCCCACGAAAGCTGCGGCCAGTGCACGCCATGTCGCGGTGGAACAGAAAAAATGGTAACATTGTTAAAACGCGAAGGCCCCCTTGATGAACAAGCCATCCGCGACCTGGAACAAGTCATGCGCGACGCTTCAATATGCGGGTTAGGGCAGGCGGCACCTAATCCAGTGAACCATCTGCTGGTGCATTTTCGGGAGGATTTGTAACAATGAAGGGCATTATAACTTTACTCATCGCCGGTCTGCTGGGTTTTTTAATTGTCTATTACGGCGCCCAATGGCTGGGTCTGATGGATGCGCCCGTTCCAACACGCTCGGCTTGAGGTAGCGATATGACCAACAAAATCACTTTCACCCTTGATGGTAAAACCGCCACCGCCGCACCTGACGAATCCATATGGGAGGTCGCCAAACGCCTTGGCACACGCATTCCCCACCTGTGTCATCTCGATAAACCCGGCTATCGCCCCGACGGCAACTGCCGTGCCTGCATGGTGGAAATCGATGGCGAACGGGTGCTGGCCGCATCGTGTATTCGCAAACCCGCTGAAGGCATGGTTGTTCATACCAACACTGAGCGCGCTGAAAAATCCCGCGCCATGGTGTTTGAACTGCTCGCTGCAGATATGAATGAACCCGACAAGACTCCCGACGAAAATTCAGAATTCTGGCAATGGGCAAACGCCATGGCGATAACCGGTGCCGACCGCCTGCCATCAAAACACCAAAACTCCCCGGGCGAAGCCCGTTTTGACATCTCCAACCCGGCCATTGCCGTTAATCTCGATGCCTGTATCGCCTGTGGTGCCTGTGTGCGTGCCTGCCGTGAAGTGCAGGTGAATGATGTCATCGGCATGGGCGGGCGCGGCGGCAGCACCTATCCGGTATTTGATTTCGAAGACCCCCTGGGTGCATCCACCTGCGTCACCTGTGGTGAATGCGTGCAAGCCTGTCCCACCGGAGCATTGTATGAAAAAACCCTGATGGACGACGCCAATAAAACGCGCGAAATTAAAACCTTCGACAGACAGGTAGATTCAGTCTGTCCATTCTGCGGCGTTGGCTGCCAGACCACGGTTTATGTCAAAGACAATAAAATTGTCCAGATAGATGGCAGAGACGGCCCGGCCAATGACAATCGATTATGCGTCAAAGGCCGCTTTGGTTACGACTATGTCCATCACACCGATCGCCTGACAAAACCACTCATCCGCCGCGATGACGCGCCAAAAACCGGCGATATCGATTTGACTAACACTGACCCGCTGACCATCTTTCGCGAAGCCACATGGCAGGAGGCGATGGCGAAAGCAGTGGAAGGGTTTAAATCTATCCGCGACGACAAGGGCGCCAGTGCCTTGTCTGGTTTTGGCTCAGCCAAAGGCTCCAATGAAGAAGCCTATTTGTTTCAAAAACTCATCCGTCAGGGCTTTGGGACCAACAATGTTGACCATTGTACCCGCCTTTGCCACGCTTCATCCGTTGCCGCCTTGTTGGAGGGCATCGGTTCAGGCGCGGTTTCCGCCCCGTTCAAAGCGGCACTTGAAGCCGATTGCATTATCCTCATTGGCTGCCGCCCCGAAACCAACCACCCGGTCGCTGCCACTTATATCAAACAGGCGGCAAAAAACGGCGCAAAGCTGATTGTCATCGACCCGCGCGGTCAGAACATCATGCGCCATGCCACCCACTCCATTCGGTTTACGGCGGGGCGTGATGTGGCACTGCTCAATGCCATGCTGCACGTCATCATTGATGAAAAGCTATATGATGAACAATATATCCAGGCGCACGTTAGTGGCTTTGAGGCACTTCGTACCAAGGTGAAAGATTTTTCACCCGATGCCATGGCCGATATCTGCGGTGTTGAAGCTGAAACCATTCGCGATATCGCCCGCACCTATGCCAAGGCCGAACGCTCGATCATCTTCTGGGGCATGGGTATTTCGCAACATACCCACGGCACTGATAATGCGCGCTGCCTCATTGCGCTGGCACTGATTACCGGTCAGATCGGCCGCGATGGTACAGGCTTGCACCCGCTTCGCGGGCAAAACAATGTCCAAGGGGCATCGGATGCGGGACTAATTCCGATGTTTTTCCCGGACTATCAATCCGTCGAAACCCCCGATATCCGCAACCAGTTTGAAAATGCCTGGGGGCAGACCCTTGACCCCAAACGCGGCCTTACTGTGGTCGAAATCATGGATGCTATTCATGCCGATGAAATCACCGGCATGTTTATCATGGGCGAAAACCCGGCGATGTCGGACCCCGACCAGACCCACGCACGTGCCGCACTGGCAAAACTTCAACATCTCGTCGTGCAGGATATTTTTCTCACCGAAACAGCCTGGCACGCCGATGTGATTTTGCCGGCTTCCGCCCATGCGGAAAAGCTCGGCACTTTCACCAATACCAACCGCCAGGTCCAGTTGGGCAGGCCAGCGCTCAACCCGCCAGGTGAGGCGCGTCAGGATTGGGAGTTAATATGTGAACTGGCAAACGGTCTTGGCCTTAACTGGAATTATTCCCACATCAGTGAAGTATATGCGCAGATGCAGACATTGATGCCCTCACTTAACAATATCAGTTGGCAGCGACTGGAGCGAGAAGACTGCGTCACTTATCCAGCCGACAGCCCCGATAAGCCCGGTAATGCAATCTTGTTTCGCGAGAGTTTCCCCACGGCTGATGGGCGCGGGAAAATTGTGCCAGCCGATCTGCTTGCGCCTGATGAGATGCCCGATAAAGAATATCCCATGGTGCTCACCACCGGCCGTTTGCTCGAACACTGGCACACCGGTGCCATGACCAGACGCTCACATGTGCTTGATAATATCGAACCCGAAGGCATAGCCGCCATGAACCACCGTGAAATCAGCCGGTACGGATTTGAAAGCGGCCAGATGATAAAAGTCTCAACCAGGCGCGGTACCATTCAGGCAGTTTTGCGCGAGGACCGCGAAGTGGCCGACGGCATGATATTCATCCCGTTTTGTTTCAACGAGTCCCCCGCTAACGCCCTTACCAATGCGGCGCTGGATCCGTTTGGTAAAATACCGGAATTTAAATTTTGTGCAGCGAAGGTAGATGGGGCTTAATTTAGTTAAGTCGTCAATTCAACGTTGATTTCCCAACCTTCCAACCCACCGCCGTCACCCCTGTGCCAAGATATCGAATTGGCACAGGGGTGACGGTGAGGCTTTGTATTTGTTGCTTAACCTGTTGAAATAATACAACAATAAAAACTCAAAAAACTTATCCCCACATCCCCCACTGCCCATATACTGTTCCCACCAATCAACCCTGCAAACGACGGCGCGCGTGCCGAATGTTCCGTGGGTTGGCAGCAGCAGAGCGTGGACGGTCACATGT
>JAKISV010000025.1 GCA_021648425.1 Rhizobiaceae bacterium | reverse complement strand
TCACCCTGAGTGATGGTATAAGCCGCCGTGAAGGTCGTGGTGTCTGTTGCACCAGGGGCAAGGCTTGCAATCGGACCCCCGGACATCGTGGCATTGGTATCGGTAACATCAATGCCGGTCAGCGTCGTATTGCCGGTGTTTACCACTGTGAACGCATAGGTGATGATATCACCGGGAACAACCGGGCTCGAAAGACCCGTAACATCAGACACCTTCACCACCGCAATCGAGGAAGAAGCCGGAAGTGGCGTGACCGTCGCACCATTATCACCAGGACCCGTACCGCTCTCATCAGAAAGATCGCTAACCGGCGGACCCGTGGGAGGGTTGCCCGTGGCTATCGCCTGGTTGGTAATATCACCAGCGTCAATATCACCCTGGGTTAAGGTATAACTCGCTGCAAATGTAACCGTTGCACCAACAGCTATATCCATCGCATCGCCATCACCGTCAAGATTTGCACCGCCTGAAATATAAGTCGGAGCGGGTAGTGTACCCGTACCGGTAAATGAGCCGGCATTCTCAGTGACTGCAATATCGTTAATTACAACATTGCCGGTATTAGTCACCACATAGGTATAGGTAATGGTATCACCCGCATCGACAACTCCATCACCACCGTCATTGACAAGCGAAGTTTTGACAGTCCCAATCAGTGGAACTGCTGGAAGCGATACGACTGTTGGATCATTATCTCCGGGGCCTGTGCCACTCTCATCAGATAGATCTGTTACCGGTGGGCCAGTAGGAGGGTTACTCGTGACCGTTGCCTGATTGGAAAAGGAACCCGCATCAATGTCGCCCTGGGTAACGGTATACATGGCAGTAAAAGTAGTGTTATCCGTTGCACCGGGAGCAAGAGAAGCAAGCGGACCACCTGACATTGTCGCACTGGCATCAGTGACCGCAATATTGGAAAGCGTCACATTGCCGGTGTTAGTGATGGCAAAAGTGTAGCTGATCGCATCACCAACCTGCACCGGTGAAGAAAGGCCGCTTGTCACAGCAGTTTTAACAACTGCGATTGCGCCGGCTGATGCAACCGGAATTGAGAACGTTGCAGACGCATCAGCAAGCGTACCACGTGCAGGTGTGCCCGATGCTGAAGCTGAATTATCAATGCTTCCTGAATCCACATCTGCCTGGCTCACAGTGCTGAGACAGCTGTAGACCCATGTTTCAGAGACGTCCAACTGACCCAATGGTGCAAAATCGCCACTGGAAAGCACAGGCGGGGCATCACATTTTGCATCCGTCAGCGTGACGGAATTGATTGAGATGTCGCCGGTATTTTGCAGGGTAAAACTATAAGCAGCCATCTGACCGGCTGCGGTGGGGGTGGAAGTTGATGTCTTGGCGAGTGTCCATGATGGACTTGCGGCTGGGCCGATTATGGTCGATGTTCCCGTATCTGTAATCGGGTTGCCTTGCGGGGTGCTGCCCGAAGCAGTTCCCGTATTATCAATCTGCCCGGCGTCATAGTCCGCCTGGGTTACGATATAAATGCCAACACAATTGCTGTCGGCAACTCCGGGGGCAAGGCTTGCAATGGTGGGACAGGACATTGAGGGAATGAGCGGATCGGAAAAAGAAATATTCGAGATTGTCTGATTGCCGTTATTTTGAACCGAAAAATAATAAACGATTGCCTGCCCTACCGATGTAAAAGTTGAAGGGAAAGCAATTTTGGTAACATTCAGAGAAGGTGTCTGGTTTGCATTTACCGTGACAGAGGAAGTGGGAGAGGTCACAGGAGTTGTAACAGCAAATATTGTATTCGCCGTAGCCACATTGGTAACCGAGCCAGCATCAATATCGGCCTGCGTGACTGTGTAACTGGCAGAACAAGTGGTGACTTCCCCCGCCTGAAAATCAGGATCGCCACCGGTGGCGCTCCAACAGGTAATCGGGCTGGCGGGAACCGTATCATCAATTATGTCAATGTCGGAGACAAAAGCAGCGGTGCCGGTATTGGTCACCTGGAAATCAAAATTGATGATGTCGCCAACAGTTGAATAATCTGTTGTAGGACTTGTTTTAACCAAAGTAAGAGCCGGTGTTGCGCCGTTTGGTACAGTCTCAGATACGGATGGTGAGGTGGTTGTACCATCATTGGATGTTGCGACATTGGTAACACTGCCAAGGAGAATATCATTGGAGGTTAAAGTATAGGTGCCGATGCAGGCGAGGCTAGCGCCCAGAGCCAGCCCGCCAGGAGGGAGCGGGTCGCAGACAACGCTGGGGATTAAATTATCGCTTACAGTTATCGGGGTGGTAATAGTAATATTGCCGGTATTCTCGACGGTGTAATCATAGGTGACAACCGCGCCAACTATGAAATCCAACGGCAAAATTGGTTGAGCGGTCTTGGTTGTCACCATCGCCGGGCTTTGAACAGCATTGATAGTCAGGCTGTCGTCAGGTGATGTATTTACACCGTCGGTGGCACTGGCGGTATTGGTGACACCACCGGCATCCATATCAGCCTGAACAACAGTATAGCTCGCCGTACAGATGATGGAGGCACCGGGCGCAAGGTTGCCACCCGGCAGGGGCGGGCAGCTGACACTTCCACCTGCCGCATCAACCACATCGTCAGCAACACTGATTGATGCGCTCAGGGTTATATTGCCGGAATTGGTGACTTCGTAATCATAAAGAAGAACGGTCCCAACGGCGCTGAAATCAGTTGGGGAAGAGGCATTGAGGCGTTTATCTATTGCCAATGCCGGTGACTGGGTGGCGTTGATAGTGACTGAACTTGGTGCAGAAACAACCGCGCCATTTGTTGCCGTGGCGGTGTTTGATACGCTGCCTGAATCGATGTCAGCCTGGGTGACGGCATAGGTGGCTGTGCAGGTTATTGTTCCAAGAGGAGCAATGCCCGTGGGCGGCAGAGCTGGACAGGTGACGCTGTCAGGCACCGCATCAATGATGTCATCGCTTACCGATACACTGGTTAAAGACACATTGCCGGTATTTGTAACCAGATAGGAATAAGCCAGAATATCGCCGGGCGAAGAATAACTGGCAGTAACCGAGCTTTTAGCAAGAGACATTGCTGGAGCAGCGGCCTCAACATCAACACTTGCACTAGCAGTGGGTTCTACAATAGTGCCGCGCCTGGGTACTGCCTGGGCAGTGGCTGTGTTGGCAAAAGGCGCCTGAGCATCAACATCAGCCTGTGTAACCAGATAGGTGGCAGTGAAGGCCTGATTGTTACCGGGAGCAAGTGTAACATTGGTCGGTGAAATGGCCGAAAGTGTGCCTGTGCCGCCGTGCACGTCTGAAACATTTACATTATCCAGGGTGATATTACCGGTGTTTTCAACCAGGTAGGCGTAGGTAATCGTGTCGCCAACCGCTGCATTTGTTGTGCTGGATGCAACCTTAAGGATGGTCATGGAATTGTTGGCCGGCGGGCCTGGAATAGAGACCGTACCTGACACATTGCCAATTGTGCCCTCAGTCGGATTGGCGGCAACCGAAGCAACATTGGTGAAAACAATGTCGAAATCTATATTTGCCTGGGTAACCGTATGGGTAGCAGTGCAGGTCATTGTCGCGTTGCTGACGAGGGTTGTCTGGGGACAACTGATTGCACCGGTGATAAACGTGTCAGTAACGACAATATTATTCAACGTCACCGAACCAATATTGTGCACCTCGAAGGAGTAATTGATAATATCTCCCACAGCTGAATAAGAAGTGACATCTGCGGTTTTTACAATTGAAATGCCGGGGGCTACTTCAGGAGTGCCGGTGGCATCATTGCCATCACGGAAAAACCAGAAGTTGTCATTGGGATCATTATCAAAAACCGCCGGGGTTGTGCTGCCAACAGTCAGAATATTATTTAGCAGCGCCGTATTCGCCGAAATATCAAACCACGCCGTACTCGTTTCCGATGCCCCCTGATTTCGGAAACAATTCTCGAACCCGATGGAGGTTGTACCCGCCATATTGGTTCGTTCAGTCAGTGGCCCGGTAAAACTGGCTACATTGAACCCGTTCAATTCAAAGGATACATCGTTAAAGTCAAAATTACCGGCGCAGGCATCACCATCCCTCGCCGTCAGACGAACATAGCCTTCAACAATGCTGCCACCAAAATAGGTCGAGCATGGGGTCGGCCCGCAGTTAAGGTTTTGAGTTGGCCCCAGTTGAAAAGGGTTTCCTTGAAACGCAACCGGTGTTCCTGTATTTTGAAACCCCTGAAACTGCGTCGAGGGATTTACGAATTGATAATAAATATTGCCATTTTGACCAATCAGCACAATCATTGTGCCGCCCACTACCGGATAGGTATTGGGGATTGCGCCATTTCCGTTTGGCACGGTCTCGGTGAAGGGCGTTGCTGACGCAACCGCCGGGACAAAAATCAGGAGCAAGCCCAAAAAACAAACTTTTATGCCTTGTTTTGGGAGCCGCGCAAGGTTGAAGAGAGATTCAATTATCCCTGCAACCCACCAGAATCGATACATTATTTCTGCCGCCTACTGCAACTGCTTATTGGGCGAACACGATACTTTGCCCTAAAATTTATTTATAAAATCAAGGTCTGCCAACCCCGAATCACTTACACTCTTGCTGAGAGTAGAATGTTAACGAATAGTTAACAAATGGTTAACAAATAGTTAATTTCGGGAAATCGACCCAGCCTTGAGCCCAAGCGATTTAGGTAAAAAAAAAGCCCTCAACGGTCATATTTCATCCTGAACTGTTAATGAATACACAGCTCCTCGAAACAAAACATGCAAGAATCTGCTTCCTTTTGTAATTGTACCGCTCTGATTTGAGTTGTGGACAAAGGAAAAAATCGACAGCCTATCAGGAATGTAGACGTCCTCTGTTCCAGAGACTATTCATATCCAGTCAGATATTTTGTAACAAAAAGTAACCTTTATCGCTCTGGTTACATGCTGCTACCCAATGAGCTTTGACCCGCCATACCACTTTCAGACATAATGACCATATTCCTGCTGATCGCCATCATTTGGAGTTATTGAAAACTGTCCAAAGTTGATGAGTCGATCCGTTTTCGCCACTTGCCGGCAACTATCTTTGTCGGCTGACAGTTAAATCAGGAGATCAAAAATGCTGTTAGCTAAATTACTCAACCGCGTAGTTCATATTGGCACCCTTAATGTGATTGATGCCAACGGAAAACACCACACGTTCGCCGGCACGCCCCGGCCTCAGGTGACTATCCGCCTGCACGATAAAAGCCTGCACCACAAACTATATTTCAACCCCGAGCTGGCCCTGGGCGAAGCCTATATGGATGAAACCATGACTATCGAAACCGGAACCTTATCCGATTTGTTTGAGATCATGGCCAGAAATGAGCAGAACGCCTGGCGTGATCCTGTTTTTGCTCTTCGCAATAAAATCTGGCGATATTTTCGAAGTTGGCAACAATATAATCCCGTCAAGCTGTCCCGTAAAAATGTTGCCCACCACTATGACTTGCCTGATCAGCTTTATGACTTGTTTCTTGATGTCGATCGTCAATATTCCTGCGCTTACTATGATGAGGGAATAGATGATCTGGCCGCAGCCCAGGTTGCTAAAAAACGCCATCTTGCCGCTAAACTGCTGCTCAAACCGGGGCAGAAAGTTCTCGATATAGGTTCTGGCTGGGGTGGTCTGGCATTTTATCTGGCAAAAGAAAGCGGCGCAGAGGTTTCGGGTCTCACCCTGTCAAAATCACAGTTGAAATTTGCTACTGAAAGGGCAGTTGAAACCGGTGTTACAGACAAGGTAAAATTTCATTTCCGCGACTACCGCGAACAACAGGGAAAATTTGATCGCATCGTATCCGTGGGAATGTTTGAACATGTGGGCATCAACCACTATCAGCAATATTTTTCAAAAATAAACGAATTGCTGCGTGATGATGGTGTTTGCGTACTCCACTCAATCAGTCGCATGAATGGCCCAGGTGCCACCAGCCCGTGGATACGAAAATACATATTCCCCGGTGGCTATTCACCCTCTTTGTCAGAAACTCTGGCAATCATTGAGAAAAGCGGTTTATGGGTTACGGATGTAGAAATTCTGCGTATTCATTACGCAGACACACTCGCCGCCTGGCGCAGCCGTTTTGAAGCAAATCGGGCACGAATAGCCCAGATGATAGACGAGCGTTTTTGCCGGATGTGGGAATATTACCTCGTACTAAGCGAAGCCGCTTTTCGATATGGTGACCATTTTGTTTTTCAAATTCAATTGGCCAAAAAACGAGATGCCGTGCCGGTAACCAGGGATTATATAGCGCGCTGGGAAGATGCCCATCCAATCCGCGTGGTTCGTCAAAAGCCAAAACAAGTGGCATGATTATCGTGAATTTATAATTCCTGCCAGCAGGCAAATACACCTCGTACCTCAGGCTGTCTTTGTCTGCGCAGGCCTAAGAATAGAAAATATAGAACAGTCAATTCCCGTTTTGTTTTTTGCATATTTCCACAATACCAGCGACACAAACAAATTGGCCAGCGAATAACCGACAGCGGCCGCCAATAATCCAAACTCCTGATAAAACAGCAGGATTATACCAAGCGCAATCACCAGGCCAAATCCGCTGATAACAGCTGTGACTACGTGCAGATTATGAATAGCCAAAACAAGCGGCGCCGGTCCAAAAATTGCCCTGAACAACATCGTCAGTGAAACAATGATCAATATTACCCAACCCTGAGATATTTCAGGTGAAAACAACCCGAGCAGCCATTCCCCAATCACAACAAATACGGCGAGAACCACAATCGAATACGCAATTGAGGCAATGTTCGCCTGGATCAACTTGCGATTGACTTCCGTCAGATTTTTATTGACTTTGCTTTCAGTAATTTCCGGCATCAACAAGGTGTAAATTGTTCGCATACCAAATCCGGCCAACACCCTATACCGAAAACAGATATGAAGAATTGCAACTTCAGCCGCACCCGATACGAAGGCCGTCACCAACAACACGATGTCAATCATATAGTCCCACAAAAGTGAGGTGGCCATCCAGGGATACGTCGCTTTTTTCCATCGCGGCAGATCGCGCTCCATTTTGGTACCGACAATTGACCTTCTGAATTTGCTGTCTGTGAAATACACAAAAACAACCGCCAGCCAGCTAGCCAGCGCCGCTATGGACATAACAGCAAACAGATTAACCGAATTGAATATCTCCAGCAAAACAAATGTACCAGACAACATCAGCAGCGGACGGATGAGGGTTTCGGGTAACAGCCCGGCAATCTGTCTTTTCAGCCCAATCATTGTGGCGCTGTTAAGGTTCAACAAAGATGTCGCAATAGCCGTCACCAGTACAATGATTGCAAATATAAGGCTGTTACCAAGCAACAATTGCGGCACAAGGTAACCCATCACAGAAATGAAAAGAGCGATCAGGCCGGACACTAAAAACAGATTTTTCAAAGCTGTAAAAAGATAGCCCTTCAATAATCCGGGTTGATTTTTCGTTGTATATTCAGTGGCAAAAATCGAAGCAACTGAACTGAACCCGATCGGCAGGCAGATGGTGAGTATACTGACAAGGGACACAAATATCGCAAATTGCCCCAAAGCCTCAATTCCCAGATATCGGACAACCAGAATATTGACCATGAACACGGCGAGCGCTCCGCCAAGACGGCCAATCACCAGCACCGAAAACCGATTAAGATAGTTGGCAATCGCTGCGGGTTTCACCTGAATACCCGTTGCTTCACTTTGTAAAACATCCTTATTGCCGCAGCTCTTGCATCTCGCAACCAAAATACCAGTCCACCGGCCGCCCTGGCCTGTAGAGAAGTAGCATAATGATATCTTGGAGGCGCCTTCAGGATAATGCCGGTTTTTCCAACAAACCCCTTTTTAAACTGGTGAAGTCCGGCATCCAGATCATTGCCGCCTAAATCATACCAGTTGACATGTTGATGGTCGCACAAATATTCAGCCACCCACCAATGCATCGCATAACCTGCTTTCAAAGTAAGCGCACGCTCATCAGTAGCGCCAAACATATAGCTTGCCATTTTGCCATGAACAAAAAATACACCACCTGCAGTCACTTCACCCTTATGACGGGCAATGACAATTTTTGGGCGGATATCATCAGATTCACACTGCATGATTTGCCTGAGTGAACCGATGGCTGATGCATCCAGAAACTGCTTTCGCTCAATCATGGAAGAATAAAGCTTCAAAAACAAATCCAACCCCTCTTTGCCCTCAACAAAGCGAATATCAAATTCGTTTTTATTGGCTTTTCGCAGATTATAGCGCCACTTCTGATTGAGGCTTGCCATCAGTTCTTCAGGCTTCTGGCCTGTATTGACAAAATATTTTTCCGGCGCAGCGAGCATATTCCCCGCTTTAAAACCAATTGAAGATAGCGCGTCGCAAGTCTTGTCTACAGCAATTGGAATTACCATCGGCATAATTGTCAGATGAAAATTGCGGCGCTCGCAATATTCCGCAATCAGCGCTGAGATGATGGCATCATAATTTTCTTCACGTGGTTTAGAACTTCTCAAATGCCACACAGGTCCCCATTTTAAGACTGCCAGCCCGGTTGAAGTAAATGGAATCTTACGAACAATAAGTGCAGCGCCGCCTATAACATCACCACCACGAATAATTCTCACACACTCAATGTTATCGGCTTCCCAGTGCGCATTGTTGAACACACCGGTTTGTTCAACAATCATATCATCAAACAGCTCCGCCATTTCATCCCATTGTCGAGAAGAGATGATCTCCAGTGAAACAGCAGAATTTTTGCAGGTAGCCTGAGACGAACAATTTCCGCATCCTGATGAAACAACCGGATTAGAAAATGGCAGTTTATAACTCATTGATTTGGTGTTCATATCGGTTTCCTGTTGGTGTCCTGACAGATCGTATTTTCTCCCGGATTAACAACGGGTGTTTTCCATCGCGCAATGCGTGGAAAAATATTCCACAGCGCTCGCAAGGCCGGTACGGGGTCGTGCCGGTTGAAAACCATATGTACATCTGCCCGAAAACCAGCCCCAATAGCTTTAGCAAACCACAAGATTGCTTCAGACAAATTAATTTCACTGCGTAAATAGGCAACCTTCAGCCCCATCAGATCACCACTGGTCCAACAATAACGTATCCCGGCCCGGCTCATTATTGGCCGTTGATCAGGTAATTTCCCCACCATCAGATCAAGCATATAGTCACCAAGAGCCAGCCCCGCATATTCAGGTAATGCGTGATTGCCGGCGATGCGCGGATTGATCTCAAGAAAAGAACTATTGCCGTTATCAGGATTTACCAGATATTGAGCACATCCAATGCCCTCATAATTCAACGCTTTCAGCAGGCGTTTTGTTTGTTCAATAAGTTCCCCTGATGGCTCCAGGGTAATCCCCTCAACAGCCAAACCCGTATCATCAACACTGTCAGTACGAGTTATAACTGCATGCAGACATCGCACCAGCCTGCCGCCACTGGCAGCAAAATAGATATTGTGTCTCAATCCCTCAAATTTCTGCTGGATCAATAAATCCTGACGATCGAACTTAAGTTCCTCGTTTGCTTCCCCTAAGGATTGAGCATCTTCCAAAATCAACGCTTTTTTACCCCCCAGACGTTGGGTGGAATCGCGCAGTCGCAGGATTAGCGGTGTGCCGATTTTTTTAACTGCCCGGGCAAATTCTTCCTGGTTTGAAGTATGGCTATTGGGTGCAGTTGGCACATTATTTTCTGCCGCCAGTTGCATCATATAGGGCTTGTCCAGACATTTGTTCACCAGACCAGCAGGCATGGTAACCAGATTGGTAAATTCGCTGAACCTGCCTTCATTTTCAGCAATAAGCCGCACATACTCTTCCGCCACCACAAATATTGCCAGCAGATCGGGGTTGCTCCTGGAAAATTCACGCAGCTCACTGGCAAAAACATCGCCATTTTCCGAAAGTGGCGAATGGTCCCAGATACGCGATACCGCATTGCTGTATTGACATCCCCGCTCACAACCATGCGAACCAACCACAACCTCAAAACCACGCTTCTTTAAAGTTCTGGCAAGGGTGATCGACGGGCGATAATTGCCAAGCAGTAAAACTGTTTTTATGGTGTTGGACATAATTGCGATTACCCTTTAATCAGTTTCTCGGGTCTGAATTAATCAGGGTCTTGGCCAGGGTAGTGATATGAAATGAAGCCCAGCAGAAAATACCAATAAACTTGGCGCTGTCTTCCAGTTCAACAAGGATCGGATCAAGGCTTTTTAAAATAGTATCAATAGCCAGACTGGCAGCAAACGCTCCAGCCCCCAATACCAGCAGCCAATAATCATTATCAACAATCACTCGCCAGCTTGTGCCTATATAAGCCAGCGTCAGCACTACATATATCCCCAGCACAACATTCTGCGGCACACCAAGTGAGGGCAAAACATTCTCATGAAGCAAAAAGGCATCATCAAGCGCTAGCCAGCCCGTTAATAATCCAGCCGTAAGCGCAAATAGCAACAATCCCTGGCTTTGTTTGTTCGCAAACAAAATTACTGCGCAAAACAAACAAACAGCCGCTGTGGCTACCCACAACATAATTCCCACAGTCGAAACAAACCCGTAATATGTGCTGCAACACTCTCCCGACAGTTGGGCGGCGGTCAGTGTATCAAGAAACATCCACTTGGGTTCGGCCCACGGCTGCAACAAAATTATCGCCAGAAATATACCGGGCAACAAAATCGTCACCAACCTGATAATCCAATCAGCTACGCTGGGTTTGCGCATTATGATACGGCTGATTTGTTGAAAAAACATTTTTGGCTGAAATTGTGTCATCACACTCATGTCTAAGCCCTCTTCTCTGTTTTTCCCCAGTCAACCTTTTCATCAGGTGCCTCTTCAGCAGATACTGAGCTGATTACCGGTTTTTTTCCGAAGATGCCTTTACGCATATAGTCGCCATAATATTTGCCATAGCGTTTTGCCAGCCCGACAAATTTTGGATAGCGCATTACAAATTTCTTGAGTTTCAATCGCAAGCTAATGAGCGCACAAATCACTTTACCCCTGAAGGTAAAAGCACGGGTAATGTGTAAAAGAGGAATTTTAGTATCGCACCAGTCGCGTTTATAAGCCTCGTCTCCAATAAGGAAATCAAACTGTTTCATTCCAGCGCGCGATGCCACTTCCAATACCTTCAACAATAACAAAGTGCCTACAGAATATTTGCGGTCCACCTGCGCAGAATATGCGGAGACATAATAGTAAAACCTGCCACCCGTTACAAATACGAGCATTCCCGCAATCAAATTCCCATTCTGGAAAATTCCAAATATTTCAAGAGAGCTTTCTTCGGAACTGATATTGTTCTCAATTGCCCTTCGCACCGGGGTGGCATTGGTTCCTGTACCAAAAGGGTTTCGGCTGCCATTTTGTATCAGTTGCGCGGATTTCCAGTTTAATATCTGTTGTGCCGCCTCCAGTCGTGCGCCGAGCCCTCGCACCCGGCCAAATCGAACACTTCCGCTACGCTTTAACGCCCGCAATTTACCACGCAGTCGCCGAATAGAACTCGACGAGCGGATGGTTTTTTTCAACCGGTTCCAATCCTTCTCCAAAGTTAGCGCATGAGAATGATATTCAGCCGTCAGTTTATTCGAACTGTTGTCGCCCTTTTGTACACTGACAAAACTCTGATCGGGGTTTCTGATCAGATGAACGGCGTGAATTGCTGGCAATGCCTTATGTAGCATATCCAAAACACGATCGAGCAATGCCGCTGAGGCTTTTGCCGCAAATCTATTGTCGACAATTACCCCGTTATAATCCGAGATTTTTTCTCCCAGCCAGATAATCTGATCACCCAACATTCCTTTGCGCCGGGCAAAAGGAAATATCATCACCGGTTTTCCTTTTATAAATCCGACAACAAACAGTTGGTTTTCAGAAACGTCGCGCGTTAAGTTTTGGGAATTGTCGCCACTTTTTACCAGGGCTCGTACCCAGGCATATCGCTGAAATGGTGTACATTGGCTATTTTGCTGCAATGTTTTCCACATGAGCAGAATTTCATCAGCATCTTTGAACCAAAAAAATTCACAACCATCATGCTCGCCAATTCGAACATGATTGGGGTTGCCATTCCCTGTGGTCAGCCTTGATGAACTCAATTCTACCTGCATGGATATCTGTTGCCCATCTCAAGTTATAATTGCCACAATGACAAATATTCACATTCCAGGCACTCCGCTTCAGGGTTATAATAACCAGGAACGGTTTCCAAACAGTGTATTATTATAGTAAAAACTATGGATTCCGGGTAATTTCAGGCTTGGCTGTAAGTCCAGATACTCACAGTTTGGGCAGATTGACCACCATTTCAAGGCCGCCCTCTTCCCGATTTTTCAGAACAATATCCCCTCCATGGGCGCGCACAATTGTCCGCGCTACTGTCATTCCCAACCCGGTCCCCCCCGTTTCGCGACTGCGTGAGTTTTCCAGGCGGTAAAACGGCTTAAAAACATCTTCCAGGCGGTCTTCGGGAATTCCAGGCCCGCAATCAACAATATGTATCAAGATTGCATTTGGTTTCTCCTGCAAAAACACCTGTGCTTCTTTCCCGTATCTGGCGGCATTTTCTACCAGGTTATTTAGTGCCCGGCGCAATGCTGTTGGATGGCAGTTATAGGGTATTGTTTTAAATTCATTTTCAAACAATACCTGAAAACCTGCATCGCTGATGTCATCACAAACCCGTTGTATAAGCGTGGTGAAATCCACTTTTTCCAACGGCTCTCGTTTTGCCTCATCACGAACAAAAGACAGCGTTGAAGAAACCATTTTTTCCATGTCCTTCAGATCAGCCAACATCTTGTTTCGCTGTTCATCATCTTCGACAAATTCCGTGCGCAGTCTCATGCGAGCAATCGGTGTACCCAGATCATGCGATATCGCTGCTATCATCTGAGTGCGATCTTCAATAAATATCCTGATACGATTTTGCATCTGATTGAATGCCTGCGCTGCCTGACGTATTTCCAGCGGCCCTGATTCAGGCAGAGGTGGCGCAGCAACATCAATGCCCAAGCGCTGTGAGGCGCGAGCAAAACGGGCCAGCGGCCTGGTCAACTGATGCACAACAATTGCCGAGAGCACAGCCACAGCAATCAGCATAACCACCATCGACAAGCCAAAGCGAATTGACCAAAGGGGTTCAGCAGAACGCATTGGTACAGTAAAATTCACCCAGCTTTTGTCAGGCAATGACAAGGATACAATAATGTCATTCACTTCTTTTGAACTGTCGTTATTTTCCCCCGAAACAAGCGCCATGCCACCGATAAGCCCACTAACAGCCGACTTACTGTTTTTTAATCGAAACTCGCGATTATCAATATCATCAAGATGAATAATCAATGAGTCGCGCAATTGCATTTCTCTTCGTGAAATTTCCTGCACTTTTTCTATCGAACTTTGCTCTGACAAAGACACTTTAAACGCCGCGTCGCTGGCAAGATTAGCAATACGTTGTCGGTCCGTTTTTGGAGATTTTCGGATTAATCGTTCAACAGTGGCAATTTGGTCGCCAATATGACGGCCATCAATCGAAACCAACGCGTTAGAGCGATCGCTGACATACATTGCGATAGATATAGCATGTGACAATGCCAGCCCGATAATCAGTACCAACAGCGTTCGGCCAGCTATGCTGTCAGGTATCAGTTTTTTCATCCCTGCTCACCGCTGCTGTTAGAATATAACCCCCGCCGCGTACAGTTTTGATCAATTCATGCTGACCTTCACCGTTCGCCAGCTTTTTCCTCAGTCGACTAATTTGCATATCAATACTGCGATCAAATGGCGCTTCTACACGTCCATGCGTCAAATCAAGAAGCTGATCCCTTGTTAATACCTGCTGAGGGTGTTCCACCAAAGCCACCAGCAAATCAAACTCTCCGGCACTCAGATCAATCAGCAAACCATCTGCAGATTTCAATCGACGCCTGCCAATTTCAAGTTTCCAGCCGGAAAAATATAGCGTTTTTGGCCTTTTATCTAAATTTGAACCCTTGAGCTTGTTCGTCCGCCTCAATACAGCTTTCATACGTGCCAGCAATTCACGCGGATTGAATGGTTTTGGCAGATAATCATCTGCACCCATTTCCAGCCCGATGATGCGATCAGTCTCTTCATTCATCATTGTCAGCATGATAATTGGCACTGCAGACTTGGCCCGCAAATTCCGGCACAATGTCAATCCGTCATCACCCGGCAGCATCAAATCAAGAACCACCAGATCAATTGCCCAGTTTGAAATCGCCTTCCACATTTCCTTGCCATCGACGGCCGTGGTTACGCGATAACCGTGCTTTTTCAAAAACCGCGCAAGCAAATCCCTGATTTCACGGTCATCGTCGACAACCAGAATATGAGCCATAGGTATTGTTTCAGAATTGTTCATCGAAACCAAATTACCCGAATAAAATTCGCGTTTCCCGATAAATTTGTAACACAAACTAACCTCAGCATGACCAGTTACATTCGGTTACAAAACGCCGACTTTCAGTGATCGCACTGTTACATGAGCTAACTATATTGATGTCACTGGTTAACACCAGCCAATTTTATCAATGGAGCAGGCTCATGTCCGATACGATGTCAACTTATAACACAACGCCACCTCAGGCAGCAGCTTCCAGCAACCTCAGACGTCAAATACCAATCATGCGCCTGGGTCTCAGTCTGGGACTGTTTATTTCACTGACATACATTTTATGTGTCTTGTTTGACCTCTGGCTGCCCTCCTATGCAATGAACCCCGCCTGGTCACAATTCCTACCTGGTTTTGTCTGGTTGAGCTGGACCAGTTTCTTTATCGGCCTCATCGAGACATTTGCTTATGGCTGGTACATCGCCCTGATTTTTGGGCCTATCTACAATTTCATCTCACGAATTGGCCGCGCGTAATAACGCTCTGATCATCATTAAATCGGCAACAATTTTGCCAGCCCAAGGGAACTGAACCATGGATAATAATTCTCAACACGATCACTCCAGCCATAATCACGAGCATTCCAACAATGCTATTCAATTGGTCAAAGACCCCGTCTGCGGAATGGATGTCGACCCTTCCGCCAACAAACCAAGTCTGTCCCATGATGGCCATGACTATTATTTCTGCAGCGACAGTTGCGAAGCAAAATTCGCCGCGGCACCCAATGACTATGTCAACGCCATTGACCCCGTTTGTGGAATGGAAGTTGCCCGTGCATCAGCAAAATACATGGCAAAGCATAACGGCGGAAACGTCTATTTTTGTTCTGCCAGCTGCAAATCAAAGTTTGAAGCTGACCCCGAAAAATATGCCGATGGCGTACCCGCACCCGAAGCGATGCCGGCAGGAACTGTTTATACCTGCCCGATGCACCCTGAAATAGAACAGGTAGGCCCGGGCGAATGCCCGATCTGCGGAATGGCCCTTGAACCCAAAGGCGTGCCCACCGGTGAAGAAGGCCCAAATCCGGAACTGGTTGATTTCAAGAAACGTTTCTGGATTGGCACAATTCTTACTATTCCCCTGCTCATCCTCAGCATGGGACCCTATCTGGGTTTCACCTGGGCGCGCGAATTGCTCGGTGAACAAACTTCTCTCTGGATTGAACTGCTGCTTGGAACCCCCGTTATTTTGTGGTCAGGCTGGCCGTTTCTGGTGCGCGGTGTGAAATCCGTCAAAACCATGAACCTCAACATGTTTACGCTCATCGCCATGGGCGTCAGTGCTGCATGGGCATTTAGTGTAGTCGCAGTATTATTCCCGCAAATTTTCCCCGATGGCTTCCGCCAGGCAGATGGAAGTGTTGGCGTATATTTCGAGGCTGGGGCGGTGATTGTCGTGCTGGTGCTGCTGGGGCAGATCATGGAATTGAATGCCCGTGAACGTACCGGTTCGGCAATCAAGGCCTTGCTTGATCTGGCTGCAAAAACAGCCCGCGTAATCCGCAAAGACGGTACAGAAGAAGAAATTCCACTTGAAGATGTTGTCGTTGGCGACAAACTACGCGTGCGCCCCGGTGATAAAGTTCCTGTCGATGGCATTGTCATCGAAGGGCGCACTTCCATTGATGAATCAATGATATCGGGTGAATCCATTCCTGTAGAAAAAACCGCCGGCGACAAAGTAACCGGGGCCACTATCAATGCTACCGGCTCGCTTATCATCGAGGCAAAACGAGTGGGCAGCGATACTATGCTCAGCCAGATCGTTGAAATGGTGGCCAATGCCCAGCGTTCACGCGCACCAATCCAGAAGTTTGCAGATGTTGTTGCCGGGAAATTTGTACCCGTGGTTATCGGCGTCGCTATCCTGGCATTTATAGCCTGGTCGGTATGGGGTCCGGCTCCCGCCTATGCTTATGCGCTGGTGTCCGCCGTAGCAGTATTGATCATCGCCTGCCCCTGCGCACTGGGACTGGCAACGCCAATGTCCATCATGACAGCCACCGGCAGAGGCGCACAAATTGGCGTACTTATCAAAAATGCCGAGGCGCTGGAACGCTTTGCCAAAGTTGACACGCTGATAGTCGACAAGACCGGCACTTTGACTGAAGGCAAACCAAAACTGGTGGCGGTGTTACCCTCCAAAGGATTTGATGAAACCGAAATCCTGCGTCTGGCTGCCACACTGGAACGCGGCTCCGAGCACCCGCTTGCTGAAGCAATTGTCTCCGGTGCCGAGCAGCGTGACATTAAATTTGGCAAAACTGAGGATTTTGAAGCAGTCACCGGCATGGGTGTCAAAGGCGTCGTTGATGGCAAATCAGTTGCCCTTGGCAATGCCAGAATGGTTGAATCCATGGGCCTCAATCGAGGATCGCTAGTCGATATTGCCAATGAGCGGCGCGATGAAGGCGAAACCGTGATGTTCATTATGGTGAGCGACAAAATCGCAGGTCTGGTAAGTGTTGCCGACCCGGTAAAATCCACCACCCCCGCCGCCCTCAAGGCACTTCATGCCGAAGGCTTTCGTATCATCATGGCTACCGGCGACAATGAAAGAACCGCCAGAGCAGTGGCTGACAGGCTTGGCATTGATGAAATCCGCGCCGACGTCATGCCCGAGGACAAGGCACGCATTATCAAAGAACTGCAGGATGAAGGCAAAAAAGTCGCCATGGCTGGTGACGGTGTCAATGACGCGCCTGCCCTTGCCCAGGCCGACGTTGGTATTGCCATGGGCACCGGGGCGGATGTGGCTATTGAAAGCGCTGGCTTTACTCTGATCAAAGGCAATCTCGATGGCATCGTTCGCGCCCGAAAATTGTCGCGCGCCACCATGCGAAACATCAAGCAAAATCTGTTTTTTGCCCTGATCTACAATGCAGCGGGTGTGCCGATCGCTGCAGGGATACTTTACCCGTTTTTAGGCGTGCTGATCTCACCGATCTTTGCAGCAGCAGCCATGAGTTTCTCTTCGGTATCAGTAATAACCAACGCTTTGCGACTGCGCTCGGTAAAAATCTAAAAGCGCAGTCGAAAGGAGTGTCGGACCTGTACTGATCAGAAGAGAATTATTGGGAGGGAAACAATGCAACCTAAACTGGAGACTGAATCATGAAATACAATTCCCAGACCATCAGCCGCAATTCAAACTACCTGCTGAATACTACCATTATGGCCGGCGCGCTCATCCTGACACTTGGCGTCCAGTCCGCATTCTCCCAACCACTGGTTTATGTGCCCCTTGGCAATGACAATAAAATTGTTGTTGTCGATGGCGCAACTGACAAAATTGTAAATACCATTGAAGGCCTGACAGCGGTACACGGCCTGGCCAGAACCCCGGACGGCAAATATCTGATTGCCGGCAGTTATGATGAGCGCGAAGCAGGCAGTACCATGCCCGATAAGCCAAAATCGGTCTCAAAAAAAGACCATGTGGTTCATCACAAGGCCAACAGCGCCAAATCTGACAGTGAAGACAATATGGTCAGTACGGTGACAATTCTACGCACCAGCGATGGTTCCGTAGTTCGCCGCATTGATGTCCCGGGCTCAGTTCATCACGTGAGCGTAAGCCCCGATGGCGAATGGGCAGCAGTGACTCATCCAGGTAACGACTCCATCAGCGCCATTAATCTCGCAACTTATGAAGTGGTCACAACAACTTCGACCGGTTCCCTGCCAAACTATACGGTCTTTAGTCCTGACAGCAAACGCCTTTACGTTTCCAACGAAGGCAGCGACACCATCAGCCAGATTGACACCAACAAGTGGACTGTTGATCGTAATATCAAGGCGGGCGTTTCTCCAGGCCATATAGTGATGTCACCCGATGGCAAGAAAATTTATGCAGCCAGCGCGGACGATGGAATTGTTTCAGAAATCTCCACCGGCGATGGCTCCATATCAAGAACCTTTGACATAGGAGACATTCTGCACGGACTTGATTTGTCCAAGGATGGCAAAACACTGTTCGTCAGCGCCCGTGGTCTCGACAAACTGGTGGCAATCGATCTGGCGACAGCCAAACAAACTCAAACCGCACTTGCTCCCGAGCCCTATCATCTGGCGACCCTGGGAAGCACAGGCAAGCTCTATGTGTCCAGTGCCGGAAAACCCGATATCTGGGTGATCGACCAAAAAAGCCTGGCTGTGACCGGCAAAATAAAGGTTGGAGGTCGCGGCCACCAGATGGTCCTCTCACCTGGTTCCTGAGAACTGCAATAAAGGAGAAGCATTATGACCCATTCAAATTTTCATGAACCCAGGCAATCGCTATGGCTGAAATCTTTGATCTTTCAAATTGCTTTTCTAACCATAGCCGGATTTTTCTTATGGACAGAATCTTCTTCAAATTTCCTGATTTATCTTGTGATAGCCATCATTGCCGGAATTGGTTTGGGGCTGTTTCTGGGGAAAATCGATGAGAAGAACAGTGCCGGTGAGAATAATTCCAAATTTGGAAAATGAACTAAAACCGGTGAACGGCATCTATAAACCCTGCTGCCGTGCACCGCTCAAACTCACTTAAAATATGCATTTTGGCGTAGTTGCGCCACACGAGATTCCAAATGAAAGGACCTGTAAAATGCGTAATATTTATCAAGCTGTTTCGGTAGTCCTGTTCAGTGGCTTGCTGGTTGCTGCCTGGATCACCCACGACACAGGGGTAAAAATCAACGATCCCGAGCAAAACATATTCATCCCCGATCAACTCACAACCACCCTCCAGGTAAAGGCATCCTACGACAAAGAAAAAATCTTTTTTCGTTATCGCTGGCCCGCAGAGCGCCCGTCGATTTTCCATGATGTGCTTGTCTATAAAGACGGCAAATGGGTAAAACGCGGTGGTGATGCAGTGGGACCTGATCCTGATTTTCTGATTGAAGATCGTGTCGCCATGATGATTGATGATGGATCTGTTCCCCTGTTCAGTCGGTATGGCGGCTATATCACTATCGGCGATAAACTAACCACCTTCACCAGCGCCCCGGAATCAAAAGAAGAGCGCACCAAATACCTTCCAGACACCCGCACTGATCCCAACGATTTTGAGGCGGTAAAGTCTGAAAGCGATCTGGAAACACTTCGACGTGCCGGTTATTTCATCGACCTGTGGCAATGGCGCGCCAACCGTTCCAACCCGGTTAATCTGGGGGATGACGGCCTGGTGGCTGAGGCACGCAGTGGCGATGAGGGTACTGGTCCCTATGCCAAGAACTGGGACAAAACACTAAAACAGCCCAAGTTCATGTTTGATCCGGCTCGAACCGGTCAGATGGCCCTGAAAATAGATGACATTCTCAGCGGAAAATTCGGCTTTGACGACAACTACTTTCTAAGCCCCGATACTGCTGTTGCCTTTAACCCGGACGCCGACTGGCAAAACGGTGACACCCTGCCGCGTCGCGTATTAAGGGCGGAAAGCGGGTCTCGCGGAGACGTTGCTGTTGCAGGTGAAGCACGCTGGAAAGAGGGTTTCTGGGATGTAACGCTGGTTCGTAATCTGGACACCGGCAACACCCTTGATGACAAGATTTTTAAGGACAAAGGCTCCTATGATCTGGCTTTCGCAGTGTTCAAAAACGCAAGCTCCATGCGCTGGCATTATGTCTCTCTGCCAATTTCCCTGGGGCTGGAAACTGACGCCCAATTGGTTGCCAAACGCTTCAGTGATCCAAAGCCTAATTGGAACCAGGACTGGACTGAAATCAAGATGTTCTATCCAGGCCAGGTAAACTGGGGCCGGTTGACCGATCCCAAATCCCACGCCGGTGCCGACAAAATTGCCCAGCGTGTGCCGGTAGCCTATCGCCACTCCGAAGAACAGTTGGCGATCTACAGTGTGGAAGTCGAATTCGCCGACCAGATCTACAAAAACTGGTTGCTTACTCTGCTTGCCAGCCTGGGCCTGATTGTCGCTCTTGGCATTAACTCAAACCTTCTCATGACCCGAAAGGAGAAATAAGATGGCCGTATATCACATTCTTCTAGTCCACTTTCCCATAGCATTGTGGCTGATAGCCTACCTGTTCATAATCCTGCGTTTATTCTGGAAGACTGAAATCACAATTTATCTGGCAAAGTCAATCTGGCCACTTATCTTGTTTGGCTCCCTGATTGGTGCGGCCGCCTATATCCTGGGACTGCAGATTTACCCCTGGTCAGCGATTACCCAATCTCCACTTGGTCGCAATCACATTATGCTTGCCACCTGGACTTTAACCTACTGGTCGGTGGTGGGTATTTTAGGGTTCCGCCTGCGCCACCACCTGTTTGAAGGAAGTCAACGCTGGGTGACATTTGTCTTGTCTTCGATTGGTGCGCTGGTCGTGGTAATTACCGGAACGCTGGGTGGTTCTCTGGCTGGCACCCCTTCGCTGGTGACAAAATCGCTGAGCTATGTCGGCTGGAATGTTTACACAACATTCTACCTGCCCGATTGGATGCTGATCGCATTCGCCATTGGTGCTGTCCTGCTGATAGTGCTGGGTTATCTGGGCCGCACCAGTGCTCGCAATACATAAATATAAACGCGCTGTGGAGCAGGAAACTGCTCCACGGCTACCGTCTCGCCCAACATATTGTTTCATAAAAGCCATCACATTTACCTTGTTGGTTTCTAACTTGTCCAATAGTCTGCTCCTTGTGAATACCTGGTCTTAATCCCTGGATAACAATTCGATGGAAATTAATCAGCTGGTCAAAACCATTAAAAACATCCGTCGGTCAAATCCTGAAAATCTGATGGCCCGGCATTTTGATGCGGAATATTTCCACACCCTGGATGATCAATCTCGCCGCAATCTTTATGAAATTATCAAAACCGGTATCGACAATCCTGACAGTACAATGGGGGCTTATGCCCAGAACCCAGATGATTACGATCAGTTCTCTCAATTACTCGATCCGATGATCCGTGAATTTCATGGAATTGATCCCGCTACCAGCATCACCCAGAAACATGACTGGAACACATCCGCTAGCAGCTGCAATTTGGCTTCAATCGACCTTCGCCTGAAAGACGTTTCCATGCGCGTGCGCGTCGCCAGAAATGTAACTACTTTCCCCCTGCCCGGTTCGATGAATAAAAACCAACGCGTTGAATTTGAAAACCTCGCAGCGCGCGCCTTTGCTGAATTATCCAGGCAACCTGAATTTGGCGGTAAATACCTGTCCATCACCCCGGGTTCTGCCAATGAAATAAATGCAGAAGAATATGAACAACGCATCAGCGCCCACCAGATGTTCAAAGACATGAGCAATGACCCATATTTGAAATCTGCCGGCATCAGCAATGACTGGCCCCATGGACGCGGCATGTATGTATCCGATGAAGAAGATTTTCTGGTTTGGGTGGGAGAAGAAGACCACCTGCGCATCATGACAATGCAACGCGGTGGAAATCTCAATGCGATGTTTGAGCGCCTTGGCAATGGCATTGAAATGCTGTCCACTTTGTTACCGCCTTTTGCCAGCTCTGCCCAATACGGCAATGTCACCAGTTGCCCAACTAATCTTGGCACCGCGATGCGCGCCAGCCTGCATATGAAACTCCCCCGCTCCACATCCAACGGCAAAGATATCTCGACCCTGAAATCCAAAGCACAAACATTGGGTTTAGCCGTACGCGGAGCCGGTGGCGAACATTCTGATGCCGGTAAAGATGGCCTGGTCGATATTTCTCCCGTCGGGCGATTGGGCATCACTGAAATGCAGATTATGCAACGCCTCTATGATGGGGCCGCACAATTATGGCTAACTGAAACCAGCCTGTAGTGTTATTCAGATATGTAATAAACACGCTCCCTCGTTCACTCGATGCATCCCAGCACCAGCGTCATACCTATAAAGTGCAAACTTGCGGGGCTTCAAATAAAAACCTAACGCAGTATTGCTGCAATGCGGCTTTCATCGAAAGCCCCGCGCAGAGATTTTTGGTCTGGTTCCGAAGTAAGCCCACAGTAACGAGGCCCTTTTCGGGTATTCGCCAGCC
>JAKISV010000214.1 GCA_021648425.1 Rhizobiaceae bacterium | reverse complement strand
AACATTTGGGAGAATTATGTGGCAAATAAACTTGTTGAATCAGTTCGCAACTATTTTGATCAGGATAAATCGGTGCGCAAAGTGGCCGATGATGTTGGGCTTACGGCAGAATTAATATTGCTGATCCGCATGATGTTTGCCGACGGGCGGCTGGCCAAGCGCGAACTGGCCAATTTCAAACGCATCTGCCGCACGGCCTTTGATATTCCAGAAGAAGACGTGGCCGATGTTATCACTTATCTCAAAGAGACCGGCTATGAAACCACGGCAGATGAAGCCGCCGCGATGTTTCAGGAGCTTGACGTGGAACGCCGCCGCGCGCTGCTGGTGCATATGCTGTCAATTGCCAAATCGGACGATGAGTTGCACAGCCAGGAAATCGAATTGCTTCGGCGCACAGCGAAGGTGCTGGGAATGAGTGCGCAGGATCTGGCGCGCTTGCAGGGTTAGGGCTGGCTATTGGTTTTGGGAAATACCCCGCCCCGCTTCACCCCTGTATGCACAATGACGCACGAGATTTGACGTGAGCCCTCAGGCATGGACCCCTGTGACAAGCACAGGGGTGACGGGGAAGGTGAGCTGTAACATTATATTTGCGACTTGATATAGAACAATTTGTCTGGCTATGAGATTTGCAAAGGTTTTGTTCATATAAACCTGAGCGTTAACAAGGATGGCATCATGCGGGTATTTCCTGATGTGATAACTGAAACGGTTGTCGGTGACCAGAAAATCAGTCGCGATGAGGCGGGGTTTCTGGTGGACCCTTCTCAATGGAATGATGCGGTGGCTGACATGCTGGCCGACGAGCAGGGCATTGAACTCACCGATGAGCACCGCGATATCCTGACTTTCATGCGTGAATATCTGGAAGAACATCTGGTAGCAGCCGATGCGCGTTTTACCTTCCGGTTTTTGGCTGAACGTAACGATATTTCCATATCAGCCGCACGCAAACGGTTTTTTGAACTGTTTCCCTATGGCTATGTGCAGCAGGCGTGCAAAATTGCCGGGATGAGGCAGCCGCGGGCTTGGAGTACGGGGTGAGATTATGCTACCCCATAATTCAACTATAAATAGTGTTGCATAAGGGTGGGTTGAAACGGTGTTTATTCGGATTTTTATTTTGTTAGCGGTTTTAATGACTGGTATGCGGCTGGCGGCTTCACAAAGTGCTGATTCCCGCGATAGTGAAATTGAATTATTTATTTCGAAGTTTGTGACCTACAGGCAAAAAAATGCGAACTACCTTAAACCTTATGACGAGCAGTTAAGCCCCTGGATACCTTATCTGAAACAACCCTTTGACAAAGGATTAAGTGGCGAATTTCTCAGTGACTACAACTATTATCAGGAAGTTGGCGAATGTTACGCCATCAGAAAACTGGAATTAGTCGGATTTATCGCTCTGAACCCGCAACTGGCGGAAGTTTTTCAAGATCGAAATGTATTTTTTGAATTTGATATCAGTGTTGCTTCAGATTTAGGACGCGGTACGTTGCGGTGTTCGGCGCTTTCGCAGATCGTTAAAAAAAAGGCATTGTCGGCAAAAAAAGAAAATGCTGCTGGGGAGAAAAATCGAATTAATTCGGACTTTATCCCAAACCGCGAACCGTCGCGGGATAATCCCATACATCAACTGATGATACTCGCGATTTGTGCAGATTATGCACCGGCCATCGTTGATATGCTGGAATATGATGGCAATTACGCAGATTTTCTGAAACCTCCAGAGCGTGCGTACTTGTGGACCCGGGCATTTCACAAAAAAATTCCACTGTTTGATGCGCAGGAAACGGTCATTCTGGCGAGAAATTCCGTGCCTCGGAATATGAGGCTGGAACTGGACGCAGTCGGCTACATGGCTGATCCTAGAAAGCTTGAAAACCTGCTGCCCAGTTGGCAGGTCTGGTGTGCGAAGACGCAGTTTTGGCGGTTTAGGGAGGAGTTTGTGAACAGCCTTATGGGAACGAAGGACAGCCGATAGTTCTGGATTGTTGAAATAGATTACTGATTTTGATTTTTAGCGAGGAGATTCTGGATTCGTGAAACTGGATTTTGGTACGTAGATTTTGAATCTCGACAGCAGGAACAGAGAAACTTTCCTGACTACCGTTTTCCAGAATTTTTCGCATATTTATGGTAATTTCTGTACTTAGTTCATTTCTAAGATTTGGAAGCACCGATTCAGAATACTCAAGATCACCTTTTGCATCGGAAGCTTCCCGATAAATTTGATTACATTCGGTTTTGTTATTTGGTAACGACATTCGAATTCTCCTTGGAAGGTATCCGTAATAATAACCGCCCATGAACATGCGGGGATTAGTTTCCCCGACAAAATAAGTTTGACCCCACCCCCATTCCCCCCTACCGTCCTCCCATCGACGGTGCCCGAATTTACGGGCTGGAAAAGAACCTGGTGCGGCTGACTCAAATAGGGGGCCAAGACGGGGGCTGTCTTGGGCGCGGGCTTGTTTGCTGAGGTGGGCAGCCAGGGTTTTGGCACTTCGATAATAGTTTTTCGAACCTGTCAGGAAACCGGTCATGGCGCAGAATTCTTTATCTTCTCAACTTTCAACATCCTCCAAAAAAATAGGCATCATGGTTTGCGGGCACGGGTCGCGCAACCAGAATGCGGCGAAGGAATTTGCCAGGGTGGCGATGGGGTTGCGGGAAAAATTTCCTGATCTGCCGGTGGAATATGGCTATCTGGAATTTTGCAATCCGGTCATTCATGCGGGTCTCGATGCTTTGCGCGACAAGGGCGTTGAGCGGGTGCTGGCGGTGCCGGGCATGTTGTTTGCGGCGGGTCATGCGAAGAATGATATCCCCTCGGTATTGAACACCTATCAGGCGCAAAACCCGGACATGGAAATCATATACGGGCGTGAACTGGGCGTCGATGTACGCATGATCAAAGCAGCGGGCGCGCGCATTATGGAGGCGGTGGAAAAGGCCAATGCGGAAAGCGGCGAAGTGGCGCTTAGTGATACGTTGCTGATGGTGGTGGGGCGCGGTTCTTCCGACCCGGACGCCAACTCCAATGCGGCAAAAGTCATGCGCATGTTGTGGGAGGGGCTTGGTTTTGGCTGGGGGGAGACGTGTTATTCCGGTGTGACTTTTCCGCTGGTGGAGCCGGGTCTGCAACATGCGGCCAAACTTGGTTATAAACGCATCGTGGTGTTTCCGTATTTTCTGTTTACCGGTGTGCTGGTGAAAAGAATATATTCCTATACTGACAAAGTGGCGGCACAATACCCGGAAATTGAGTTCGTCAAGGCACCCTATCTCAATGACCATCCGCTGGTGATTGATGTGTTTGCTGACCGGGTGAACGAAATTCTCGAAGGCCAGAACCTGATGAACTGCCAGATGTGCAAATATCGCGAGCAGGTTTTGGGTTTTGAAGATCAGGTCGGGCTGGCGCAGGAAAGCCACCACCACCATGTGGAGGGCATTGGCGGCGGGCTGGAGGATTGTCCGTGCAAGGGCGATTGTGATGCTTCATGCCGCGATGAGGATTTTTGCAAAAAACACGGTCTGCCGTGGACCCCGGTTCATGCCCATGAGGCCCATGAGCATGATCACACGCACGACCACGATCACAGCCATGATCACGCCC
>JAKISV010000213.1 GCA_021648425.1 Rhizobiaceae bacterium | reverse complement strand
GCTGGGCCGAAACAAGGCCATCATCGCTGCCATCGAGATGGGCGCGGGCGCTGGACCAGCGCCAGTCGCGGGCATGTTTTGCCAGGCCTGCGCGAACCGGGTTGAGTTCGATATAACGCACGGCTTCAAGCAGGTGGGTTTCATCCATCGGGTAGGAGTGAAAGCGCTCCTGCCACAGGTGGCCGCGCCAGTTTTCACGGCTGTTTATGTGGTTGGTATAACGGCGGTGGGCCTCACCAAGTGCGCGCCTGAGGCCGTCTTCATCGTGGGGGACGAGCACCAGATGTACGTGATTAGGCATCAGGCACCAGGCCAGTACCTGGACATATGCTTTTTGTCAGTATTGTGACAGCAACGCCTTATAGGCGGCGGAATCTTCGGCACTGAAAAATACCTGCATGCTACGGTTGCCGCGCTGGGTGATATGATGGGGCAGGCCGGGGGCAACGATTCGTGCTGTTCTTGGCATGGGGCAATGTGCGGCAGTTAGGGGGGAATGTCAATTAATCGGTTACTGTCCCCAATTTAGAGGATTAATCGGTTACTGTCCCCGATTAAACTAATTGACCGGATTTGGGAAAAGCGGTTAGGTTGTTGGCATAATAATAACAATCGGGAGGAATATCATGCTGAACAAAGTTGCAGTTGCGTTGGCGGCGAGCGCGTTTTTATTGAGTGCCAGTGGCGCTTATGCCGGATCGCACCAGGTAGTTGGTGAAATCAAGTTTCTGATTCCAGGCGGGCCTGGCGGTGGCTGGGATGGTACTGCACGCGGTACCGGTGAAGCGTTGACAAAGGCCGGGCTGGTTGGGTCTGCCACTTTTGAAAATATGTCAGGTGGTGGTGGCGGCAAAGCGATTGCCAATCTGATTGAAACCAAAAACTACGACACGTTGATGGTGAATTCGACACCGATTGTCATTCGTTCGCTGCAAAAAGTGTTTCCGCAATCGTTTCGTGATCTGACGCCGATTGCCGGAACCATTGGTGATTATGGTGCAATCGTTGTGGGTAAAGATTCACCGATTGCAGATTTTGCGGCACTGGTCAGCGCTTATAAAGCAGACCCTAAGAGCGTTGCCATTGGCGGCGGTTCTGTGGCTGGCGGAATGGACCATCTGGTGGCTGCACTGGTAATGAAAAATGCCGGAGCAAGTCCAAATGATGTGAAATATATTCCCTATGATGCGGGCGGCAAAGCCATGGCCGGGCTGTTATCGGGTGAAATATCAGCGCTGACCACTGGATTTGGTGAAGCGATTGAACTGGCGCGCCAGGGGGAAGTGAAAATCCTGTGTGTCACAGCACTGAAACGCCTGCCGGCTTCTCCCGATGCGCCTACTTGCGATGAATCGGGTTCTACGGGCACAAACTTTGTTAACTGGCGCGGGTTTTTTGCAGCGCCAGGTTTGCCTGATGATAAAAAGGCAATGTATATCAGTGCGCTTGAAAAAATGTATGCAACTCCAGAATGGGCAACTGTTCGTGACCGCATGGGCTGGGTTGAAATATTCAAACCCGGTGATGAGTTCGTGAAATTTCTTGAAGGTCAGGAAAAAGAAGTTGGCGACCTGATGAAAGAGCTGGGTTTTCTCTAGGTCCTGATCCCGGGCGATTAGATGTTCAGGGCAGTATGTATTTGTGCTGCCCTGATCTTCGTTCATTGGAGGGGTAAGCATGCTGTTTTCCAAAGACAGAATCGGCGGGTTTTTACTGCTCATATTCTGCATTACCTATGCGATTTTAAGTCAACAGATAGTGCTGCTTCCCATTCAGGCGAAAGCGGCGTTTACGGCGCGAACCCTGCCTGAGGTTTTAAGCGTTTTGGGAATAATATTGTCAGTGCTGGTGATATTGTTTCCAGGTTCCAGCGGCCGGCCTAAACTTGCCGGGTATAAATGGTTTACTGCCGTTTTATTTCTGGCGCTGATGTCGGCCTATGGTTTCAGTGTGCGGCCTTTGGGCTTTTTATTATCCACATCCCTGTTTCTGATTGGCGGCTTTGCTTTGTTAGGGGAACGTTCGCCCATAAAGCTGCTGGCTGTTGCTTTGCCGCTGGTAGTGGGGTTCTGGCTGCTTATGACCCAGGGGCTTGATGTTTTTATCGAGCCGTTGCCGTGGTTTTTGAAGGGTTGAAGCGATGATTGAAGGAATATTAATCGGCCTTTCCACTGCAATGACGCCAATGAATATTGCATTCGTATTGCTTGGTTGTCTGGCTGGTACTTTTATTGGCATGTTACCGGGCCTTGGGCCAATGTCGGCAATTGCGCTGATGATACCGGTTGCTGCCAGCCTTGAACCTTCCACCGGTATCATATTGATGGCGGCGGTTTATTACGGGGCGATATTTGGTGGTTCGACTTCGTCGATATTGATCAATGCACCCGGTGTGGCCAGTACGGTTGCCACTTCATTTGATGGTTATCCAATGGCAAAAAAGGGCATGGCGGGCAAAGCGCTGGCGATTGCGGCCTATTCGTCGTTTGCCGGTGGGGTAATAGCGGCGATATTTCTGCTGGTGGCCGCGCCTTATCTGGCTAGTGTTTCTCTGGCCTTTCATTCAACGGATTATTTTGCCCTGATGGTTCTTGGCCTTACCGCAGTGGCGGCGTTTGCGGGCAAGGGCGATGTGCTGAAAGCATTGCTGATGACGGTGGTCGGCCTGATGTTGTCAACGGTTGGAACCGACCAGACCCAGGGCATTCCGCGATTTACATTGGGTATGATTGATCTGATAGACGGGATTTCGTTTTTGCTGCTGGTGATGGCGACATTTGCATTATCCGAAGCGTTGATGGCGATTTTAAAACCCTCCAGCGATGCCAGCCGGAAAGAAGAAATGCGCGCTTCCAGCCAACTGGGTTCGATGGCTTTGTCAAAGGATGAAGTCAAGGAAATGGTGCCGGTGATCGGGCGCTCATCAATACTTGGTTTTATCATCGGTGTGCTGCCTGGAGCCGGTGCGACCATTGCCAGTTTTCTGGCCTATGGCACCGAGCAGCGCATTGCGGGGCCAAAAAAGGGTAAGGAATTCGGCAAGGGTTCCATACGAGGTTTATGTGCGCCGGAAACGGCAAATAATGCGGCGGCGACCGGTTCGTTTGTACCGCTGCTAACGCTGGGAATTCCGGGTTCGGGAACAACGGCAATTATGCTGGGAGCGCTGATTGGTTATGGTATTCAGCCCGGACCAAGGCTTTATATTGATCAGCCTGAGGTGTTCTGGGCAGTGATTGTATCGATGTGGATTGGCAATATTGCTTTGCTGATATTAAACCTGCCACTCATTCCATACATTGCCCGAATTTTGGCCATTCCCTCACGGTTTTTGCTGCCGCTGATCCTGTTTTTCTCATTGATCGGTGTATATTTCGTCAGTTTTAATACATTTGACATTCAATTGATGGTGCTGTTTGGCCTGGTAGTGGTCATTCTGCGTTTTCTCGATTTTCCCATGGCACCGATGATTTTGGGTTTTATCCTTGGCGGGATGATGGAAGAAAATCTGCGCCGCGCATTGCTGATCAATGATGACAGCTGGTCGTTTTTGTGGGAGCGCCCATTGACGCTGACGATATTGCTGATAGCCGCCGTATGCCTGTTTGCTCCGATGTTATGGCCGCATATCCAGCGGCTACGCAAGGGTGCGGACAGTGCGGGGGAA
>JAKISV010000024.1 GCA_021648425.1 Rhizobiaceae bacterium | reverse complement strand
CAGCCTCAAGCTTGGGCCACACCCGACATGTGACCGTCCACGCTCTGCTGCTGCCAACCCACGGAACATTCGGCACGCGCGCCGTCGTTTGCAGGGTTGATCAGTGGGAACAGTATATGGGCAGTGGAGGATGTGGGGATAAGATTTTTGAGGTTTTATTGTTGTTTTATTTCAACAGGATAATAAAAAAACGCAACTTCACCGTCATTCCTGTGCTTGTCACAGGAATCCATGCCGTTCCCCCATCCACACGATGATCTTCACGAACTGACTATAATTCTCAGGCATGGACCCCTGTGACAAGCACAGGGGTGACGGTGAGGTGTAGCTCTCCCTCGTCATCCTCGGGCTCTCTACTTCGTCATGCTCGGGCTTGACCCGAGGACCCAGCGCAACAATGGGCCGAAGGCACCTTATCCCAAAAGGAGGTTGCGCCGCATGTTGCGCTGGATGCACGGGGCAGGCCCGGTCATGACGAAGCTGGAGAGGGTGCAGGGAGGTATTTTCAACTTGAAACAAACCAGCTACTGCATTAAGCTGTGCATATGAAATCGATAGCGTATATTGCCAATCTCACTCTACTGGTTACCAATGGCCTTCTACTCGAAGGTCTTATTGGCGGTCGTCGGGCTCATTGTTAAAGGGCGTCCGGCGCCCGAGCGGCTTTTGAACTAAAGCGCAGCCCTTTTTTCCAAACCAAAAATTTACCATAAAAGCCTAGTCTTTTTGTAAGCGGTATTATTCCGCAAATTGAAAAGCGGTTGATTATTAGCGAGTGACTACCATGTCGATAAATATGCGTGATGCTTCAAATAAATATGTTTCCTATCCTCCTGTCGGACTGGAGGACAGAACCTGGCCATCCAAAGTTCTGACGAAGGCGCCTATCTGGTGTTCTGTTGATCTTCGTGACGGCAACCAGGCTTTGATCAATCCGATGGGGCAGGACCGAAAAATGCGGATGATGAAACTGCTGCTGGATATGCAATTTAAGGAAATCGAAATCGGGTTTCCTTCCGCGTCTCAGACGGATTTTGATTTTGCGCGCTGGTGTGTTGAGAAAGGGCCTGATGGTGGCGGTACGCCTGAAGATGTATCGCTGCAAGTGTTGGTACAATGTCGACCGGAATTGATTACGCGGACGTTTGAATCGCTTGAAGGGGCGAATAATCCGATCGTTCATTTTTATAATTCTACTTCTGAATTGCAGCGCCGGGTGGTGTTTGGCAAGGATCGAGCGGGTATCAAACAGATTGCTGTGGATGCGGCAAAGATGATCCGTGACATGGCGCAAAAGGCTGGTGGTGGCTATCGGTTTGAATATTCGCCGGAAAGTTTCACTGGTACGGAATTGGAATTTGCTCTGGAAATCTGCAATGCGGTGGGCGATGTGATGGAGCCCAGTGCGGACAACAAGCTGATTTTTAACCTGCCGGCTACCGTTGAAATGTCGACGCCTAATATTTACGCTGACCAGATTGAGTGGATGAGCCGTAATCTGGACAATCGCGAAAATATCATTTTATCCCTGCACCCGCATAATGATCGCGGCACGGGAATAGCAGCAACTGAACTGGCATTAATGGCCGGGGCTGACCGGGTTGAGGGGACTTTGTTTGGCAATGGGGAGCGCACCGGCAATGTTGATGTTGTTACATTGGCGCTCAATTTGTTTACACAAGGTGTCGACCCGCAACTGGATTGTTCTGACATTGAGCGGATGAAGGAAGTTTATGAATATGCCAATGAGTTGAAAATTCCCGAGCGCCACCCTTATGTGGGTGAACTGGTTTATACGGCATTTTCCGGTTCCCATCAGGATGCGATCAACAAGGGCATGAAGGCGCTGGAAAAAGCCAATACGCAAACCTGGGAAGTGCCTTATCTGCCGATTGACCCGGCTGATGTGGGGCGCAGTTATGAGGCGATTATTCGTATCAATTCCCAAAGCGGGAAAGGCGGCATCGCTTATATCATGGAAGCGGATTATGGTCTTGTGTTGCCACGAAATCTGCAGATTGAAATGCGTGACGGTGTGCAGTCTATTACGGATAAAGAAGGCCTGGAACTTTCCGCATCACGCATTCATCAACTGTTTGTGGAAACCTATGTGGAACAGCCGGGGGGCAGATTGAAATTTGTCGACCATCAGACCTTTCCTGATACGACAAACCAGGGCATGCGTATTCTTGAAGCAAAAGTGCTTGAAGATGGCGAGCAGATTTCCATTGAAGGTTCGGGAACCGGGCCGGTGGATGGGTTTCTGGATGCGTTGAACAAACATCTGAACCTGAATATCCATGTCATCGATTATTCCGAACATACGCTGCGCCCCGGGGCGGATGCATCTGCGGTTTGTTATATGGAAGTTGAGTGTGATGGAAAAAAACTGTTTGGTGTGGGGGTCAACAAGAATATTGTTACCGCCTCACTTGAGGCGCTGGTTTCTGCTGCAAACCGAATTGCAAAGGCCAGGGGATAAAAATTCCCTGTTTTGCAATCTGTCTCCTTGCGATGGTCACAGGGGTGGTCTATTTCTGGTTGAATATTAAATCTGTGAGGCAGTTTATGAAACATTCCTATCGCTTGAGAACGGCCTGCTCGCTGGCAATTGCGGCAACATTGGTGTTTTCAGCGCCGCTTGTTGTAAAAGCTGCCAATGTCAAAGATCTGGTCAATAATCAGGCGGCCAAATGGCAGGGTAGTATTATTGATGTTGGCCCGCTGCGGAAATTTTATAAATCACGACGGGGTAAGGGAATCTGGACTGATGCCAGGGGTTTGAACCGGCAGGGGACTGCACTTGTTTCGTTGCTGGCTAAAGCTTCTGCTGATGGTCTGGAGACATCTGACTATTTGCGAAAACTGCCCGGGAAAATTCCGGAAAATGAATTGCCGGGGTTGGAGCTTTATTTATCCCAGGCGTTCTGGAAATTTGGTCGCGATCTATATGCCGGTCGCACAACACCTGCCGTCAGCGAGCCTGATATTGTAATTAACCGCAAAAAGATTGATATCACCGGGTGGCTGAATGAGGCTGGAAGGCGCGGGCCGCAAAAGGTTATTGATAAGCTGCGCCCCTCACACCTGCAGTATGAAGCGCTGCGCGCGCAACTGGCAAATGCGAAAGGTAAAAAGGCACGCAAGATTATCGTCAATATGGAGCGTTGGCGCTGGTTGCCACGCGAACTTGGAAAGCGCCATGTGCTGGTTAATCAGGCGGCGTTTGAAATGTATATTCGTGAAAAGGGAAAGATTGTCGATCGGCGCAGGGTAGTGGTTGGGAAACCTTATTATAAAACGCCGATGTTTTCCTATGCGATTAAATATGCCGAATTCAACCCGACCTGGACTATACCAAAATCAATTGCTTCTGATGATTATCTGCCCAAACTGCGTGCCAATCCGCGCTATCTTGAAAAACGAGGCTACAAAATTTATTCAAGCTGGGACAAAGACGCGCCGGAACTGGATGTCACTACAGTCAACTGGCGTGGTGTCAGTGGTAAGGATTTCCCTTATAAAATTGTGCAGCAATCGGGCAAGAAAAATGCGCTTGGCAAAGTGAAATTCATGTTCCCAAACCGCTTCAGTGTTTATCTGCACGATACGCCGACTAAAAAACTATTTTCAAATTCTTCACGGGCTTTTTCACGGGGTTGTATCCGGGTACAAAATCCGGTGGATTTTGCCGTAAAGCTATTTAAGCCTCAACGCCTGTCTGAAAGCAAGATCAACAAAATCCTGGCGACGGAAAAAACCACCCAGGTGAAGATGAGAAAAGAGGTGCCAATCCACTTGACCTATTTTACGCTTTGGGTTGAGGGCAACGGCAAAATGAACAGTTATAAAGACGTATACAAGCGTGATGTGCTTGTGGGGCGGATATTGTTTGGCGGGGCGTGACCAGTAAACGTTACGATCACATTTCCATGGCATTGCCCGCAGTGGCTATCTGGCCCATCATGCCCATTTCCATGTGATAGGGCAGCATGCACATGAACATCCACACGCCTTCCTCCTGGACTTCCATCACGAATGAAAACTCTCCACCAGGAAGCATGAGGGATTTTTCGAGCAGGGCTTCGTGTTCCAGCAAACTCCAGTCGGCGCGATTTACCCGGTAACGGATTGCGCGCATCGCTGACATTTCCATAATCATAAACTCGTGAAGAATTTCTCCGTCGTTAATAAGGTTGAAGCGGATACGCTCACCTTTTTTTACTTCAATGTTCATTTTGGAATATTTCCACTCGGTCATTTTAAGATCGATTTCGCGATCAAAATCCCCGTCTTCCGCGATTTTCAGCCCGCCGGCTGCTTCATCTTCTCCGTGGGGCTTTTCCTCTTCTTCCATGACCATCGACCCATCGGGATTGGTCTTCATGGTGCCATCGGGATTGAGTTTCATTTTTGGCGCACCGTTGCTTTCTGTTTTCATGTCCTCCATTTTCATTCCCGGCATGTCGCTCATGGCGGCCTGGGCCATTTTAAGTTGTCGCGCGTCTTCTTCAGGTACCTCAAATATATCATGTTCCACGGAATCATCTTCGGCCAGGTTTACAGACTTGGGAACAAAACCTTCTGCCCTGAAGCCGGTTAAAAGGCTTTCAGGTGGTGGCAGTTGTGAAATTGGGCCAACAGCAAATGTCGCCAGATAGGCAATTAGCAAACCCCCGACAATGCCGACAAGAACGAATAATCTGATCATCTTAATTCTCCTTATTCTGCCGGGGATGCGGCGGGTGCTGGTTGGCCATCGAATTCTACAGGCCATGGGTTGTCGGGTGCCGGTTTGCCGTAACTTGAACTCCATGCCAGATTTACGACAAAGAAGATGAAGCCCAAGCCTACCAGATAGCCACCTACGGAGATGAAAAACTGCGCTTCCACCCATCCGGGCATTTCAAGATAGTCGTATACCCAGCGTGGGAAATAGAGATAGCCAGCTACACCCATTGCGGTGATCTTGATAAACAAGCCGACCTGCCAGAGCCAGAAATGGGCATTGGCCATTGCCTGGTTATACATTTTTCCGGTGAAATAGGGGTAGAGGAAATAAAAACCGGCAATTGCCATCTGGCCGACAAAACCAAAGAACATGGCGTGGAAATGAGCCGGGATCCAATAGGTGTTGTGGATGAAATCGCTGTCTGGTGCGATCTGGCCATTGAGAAATGCGGTGGCACCACCATAAACGATGAATGCGATGGCAAATATCATGAATTTGAATGGTATGGCTCGCCGCGCTGAATCTGGAATGGGTTTCATGAACAGCGTCGCAATCCAGTTAAATACGTGGAGCACTGATGGTATGAATACCAGCAGGGTCAGGAACTGGACGAAGCGCTGATAGTCGCCTGAGACGGTATAAAGCGGTTGGAAATGGTGTGGGCCGATTGGCATCGCGCCAAGCATCAACAAAATGAACGCGATAACCCCCGACCAGTAACTCCACATGGGATAGCCAAGAAACCTAGGCATCAATGTGTAGATTATTGCGATGGCTGGAACAAAGGGCAGATAAACTGCGGGGTGACCATAGGTCCAGAACATATAGAGGAAGAACTCAACACTGCCGCCGCGAGAGGGATCAAAAAATGCTACGCTGGTCCATTGCAATCCATCTGATAACAGACCCCAACCGACAAAGCCAAGCGGTAAAACCGATACCAGAAAAAGCAGGCCCACAGTTCCGCAGGCCCAGGCAATCAGCGGGGTGTTTTTCCACCCGCCGCTGCCGGAAAAAGCGTTGCGTACCAGGACTGCGCCTGCCAGAAATTCGGATATTGCCACCAGGATAATAGCCACATGGCCCATCCATAGCCAGGGGTTGCCGGTTCTGAAAGACATTGGTGCATAGGCAGTCCAGGTAAAATCAGGACGACCAATTACCAAAAGAACGGCGGCAACGATTAAAATCCAATAGCTTAACTGTGCTGCTCCTGCCCAGTATAATCGTTCCGTACCCAGCACCTTGGGCAGCAGGTAATAACAGATGGAAACCACCATCGGGATGAGAAAACCAAACACCATCACCATGCCATGCAGGGTCATTAGTGTCATATAGACTTTGGCGCCCAGGAATTGCACATCGGGAACCCACAGTTCTGCACGAAATATCAGGGCAAATATGCCGCCGACAGCCAGCATGATCAGGGAGGTGAATATGCCCTTTAATGCTATGTGGCGATATTCATTTGAGAAAAGAAGCTCATTTAGTGACATTTTTCCGGTTAAATTTTCGGGCTTCCAGTGGGCTTTTGCACCCATGCGCTCGAGTTCCAGTTCCTGGGTCATCAGTTGCTCTCCCCTGAATTTAGATGTTCTGCGGTTGGTAAATCTGCGCTGACAACCAGCCAGGCTTTCATTTGAGAATGACCAACGCCGCAATAGTTAATGCACTGAATGAGATATTTTCCCGGCTTATCAGGAGCCCTGATCCACATTTCGCGTTTTGTGTCCGGGTCTATTTCGGCAGTGATTTGCGCCACGGGGATATTAAATCCGTGTATCACATCGTTGCTGACGATTTTGAAAAGTACTTTTTCTCCAGGCCTTACGACGACTGCGTTGCGGCTCATCTCTTCATTTTTACTGATAAAAGCAAAACCCCACTGAAAAGCGATTACCGTGACGATACGATCAAATGCCGCTTCACCTTCGCCGACCGCGATGCCTGATACTTTCTTTTCTTCAATATTCAGGTTTTCCTGGTAGGCAGCATAGGTTTTGACGCTGCTCCAGTCGGCATAAAATACCAACCCGATCATGATGGCGATAAAGCCAAGCTCAAATGCGTAACTGGGCTTCCAGCGCCTGCCCATCAGCATGGCTGCCAAAAGCATGACCATTCCTAAAACGGTGAATGAGGCTGTAATTGCCATCAGCGTTGCCTGAGGCCCCCAGATTCCTAGTGCATTTTCCATGATAGCTTCCTTGAATGATAATTGCCGCCGGGCTCTCGCGCAGAAACAAATTGCTTAAGTTAGAAATTCTCAGGTGATGCAGGGCTGAGTTGGTGCCTGCAATCTTCAGTTTTGATCAACAGATCTGCAAACTGGAAATAATCCCCCCCGGGTTCCAAAATAATTAGCGACAACATGTTCAACGGTTTTTTTGTGGACCAGGCGTGTGAAAATCGAAGAGATTTTCAGGGTCGGGTGGTCAAATAAAAGACCTTGTGCTGGGCATGATCCTATTTTGGTAGCACCGGAATTGATGTTGGATTTGATCCAGATCAAAGCAGCAGAAGTATTTTTTGGGGGTTTCGTAGGGTAAATTACGAGAAAACACCGATTTTACAGTGATTTTGGCTTTATTCTTTGTTAATAGGAGGTTAACAATTTTGTTACTGCCGCCGTAATGGGCTGTGCGTGTGCGGTATCTGGTGTGAAGGAAAAAACAAATGGCAAAGAACGAAGAGCTTGATGAGAATAAAATTGAAGCGAAAGTTCATGATTTGTCGAAGTCGATTGAAAACATGAAGTCACGCTTTGCGGATCGTGATGATGTGGTAGTTGAACTACAGCAATCACAGCGAACCAGGTTAGAGATGCTGGCGCGTGATTTGCAGCCAATGTTTGAGCAGGTGCCTGATGATAACGATCAGTTCGAATTTGCTTTAACCAGCGGGGAAACACCGCGCCTTTGGGTGGATATGAGCGCCCATGTAAGAATGGCCTCCGACCGACGCCAGTATGAACTGGTGAAAGATACCCGCATAGGGCGCACTATTTTAGGTTCGACATCAGATATGAGCCAAATGGGGCAAATTGTTACGGATTATGTAGCCAACAAAATTCTGGAGCGCGAACGGCTGATTGAAGGCGAATGGATTTCCATGAGCGGCTATAATTTTGGTGATGAGGAGGAAAACAATGAAGCTGTTGTCCAGCCATCACCCAAACGTGGCATCTGGAGTGCAACAGCCTGGTTTATAACGGGAGCGGTTATCAGTGTTGGTGCGTTGTTTGCCTGGGCCTGGTATGGGCCGTTGCCGACATTTTTACAGTAATTTTATACTGTCTAGTTGAGAAATTCCGGAATCGCGTTTGCTATAGCCGAATTTGCGTTGCGTGATATTCCAGCCGATTCCTTCTGCTTCGATTTCAAACCAGTTATAGTGGGCAGCGGGTTTTAATCCGCCAACTGCCTGGCCGCCGGCGGGCACGCACACTACCGGGGCAGGGCTGCCGGGGCCGTCCAACCAGTTTAATGTGTCGCGATGGGTATGGCCGTGCAGGACCAGTTCTGCGCCGGTTTTTTTAATGACATCGCGAAACAGTTCTTCACCAATCAGAATTTGAGAGGGTTTTGTGGCATTGGGGTAGGGGGGGTGATGAATTAGAATAACGCGGCAATTGTCTTTTTGATGGGACAATAGTTTTTCCAGTCTTTCTGCCTGCAATTGATCGAACAGGCCGGTGGCATCGAACGGTTTGGTTGGCAGAGCGGTGTTGACCAGGATCAGCGAGCAGGGCCCGCGTTTTCTCAGGACAGGAAAACTGTCATTGTTGTGGACTACGGTTTGATCATCGCCAACAAGATATTCCTGCCAGGCGATAATTGCCTTTTCCAACATGCCATTGATATAGGCGTCATGATTACCGCAAACGATGGAAATATCGTTGCCGTCACCAAGCGAATTCAACCATCTTTTTGCCCGCTCAATTTCCTCGGGCAGGGACAGATTGACAAGATCACCGGTGATTACCGTATGATCAGGGTGGGCAGATTTCATATGGGCGGCCAGTTTATTCAGCACGGATGGTGAGAAATTTCTGGCGCGATTTCGTTGCCAATTGATGTAACCGGTAATACGCTTGGAGAGCAGATCAGACCAGTGAACTTTTGGCATCGGGCCAAGGTGAATATCTGAGATGTGTGCGAGTGTGAACATTGGATTGCCATAGGCCAACACGCTAACAGATACAAGCTTTGGGATAGTGATTTTGTTTAGGAAAATATTTCATTTCTTTTTTCTGCTCAAACGACCAATGACGCTGGGGGTGCGAGCGATTATTGAAGATGAGCGAGGGCGTATTTTACTTGTGCGCCATACCTATGTGAAAGGATGGTATTTTCCAGGTGGGGGAGTTGAGAACGGGCAGACGCTGGAACAGGCGCTGGCTATGGAATTGCGCGAAGAAGTAAATATCGCAGATAAGGGGGATGTGGAATTGATTGGAATTTACCGTAACACCAGATATGACCATGTGGGGTTATATTGTTGTAAAAACTGGAGCGGGATGGGGGAATTCACAGCCAATCGTGAAATTGCGGAAATCGGATTTTTCCAGCGTGATAAGCTGCCATCAGGTACAACAAAAGCCACTCTGGCGCGGCTGGCGGAGGTATATGATGGCGAAGTGATTTCAAAGGATTGGTAAAAAATGGCCCATTGGGACCCTGCTCAATATCTGCAGTTCAAAAAAGACCGGTTGCGGCCTGCTGAGGAACTGTTAGGTCGCATTGGCATTGAGAACCCGCAACTGATCGTGGATTTAGGCTGTGGGCCTGGGACAACCACAAGATTATTGGGCGAAAAATTTGGAGCAGCGACACTGGTTGGTGTTGATAATTCCGGGGAAATGATCGCCAAGGCACAGGTCGAATATCCACGCGGGGAGTATCTTCATTGTGCTGTTGAGGAATGGAAACCGGATAAGCGTGTAGATTTGATATTTGCCAATGCGGTTTTGCACTGGGTGCCCAATCATCAGGAATTAATTGTGAAATTTGCAAAGGCGCTGAACGCGGGTGGTGCGCTGGCTATTCAGATGCCTGATAATCTTGATGAACCCTCCCACCGGGCAATTGCACAAGTTGCCGGTTCACGGCGGTGGAAAGGTTTGCTGGCAGAACAGCTTTCAGCGCGCACGCAGCTTTCTACGGCGGGGGAATATTACGACTGGTTGGCGCGGGATTTTGAAGCTGTTGATATCTGGCGTACAACTTATTGCCACGTGATGCCTGGCCATGAACACATTGTCGAGTGGGTAAAGGGGGCTGCGCTGACGCCTTTTTTAAGTGTTTTGAATGACCGCGAGCAGGAACAGTTTCTAAGCGACTATCTGGAAAAAATACGCGCCGCCTATCGTGTCCAGGGTGATGGCAGCGTAATTTATAATTTTCCGCGTTTGTTTATGACGGCTATAGGGCGCGGTTGAATTTACCAGGAAGTGCATTTTTTCTGGACATGGCCAAAAATGCTGTGTTATCTGGCACAACTAATTTCTGAAATTGAGAACCTGCAAATGTTTTTTGCCCACCAACTGCGACGACGACGAGAAGATTGTGCATTTTGCGCGAATGTCGTTTGTCGGCCGGTTGTCTGATTTCAGGTTTTACCCGGTCGTTTCCTTAAAATGAAATTATCGGTCAAAAATCATGAAACCTTCTGAAATAGTAATTTCCAACGAACTTGTCTGCCATAATGAAATAGTTGAAAGCCTGGGTGCCAAAGCATTTGGACCGGGACGATTTGCACGTACTGCTTTCAGGGTTCGCGAAGGTGCGCCTTTTGAAAATGAGCTTTCATTTGTGGCATTGATTGATAATCACGTTGTTGGGTCTGTACGCATCACCCGTGTTGTCATTGGTGCCAGGCCCGGATTATTACTGGGACCGCTGGTGGTTGATGTGTTGTATAAAAATCAGGGCATCGGCAGTTTGCTGATGAGTGCCTGCGTTAATGCCAGCCGCGATATGGCTAATGAGCTGATCATTTTAGTGGGCGATGAACCCTATTATCAGCCGTTTGGATTTAAAAAAATCCCTGCCGGAAAAATCACCATGCCCGGCCCGGTCGATCCGGCACGGTTTTTGGCATGTGAACTGACAAAGGGAAGTCTTGAGCATTTTTCAGGCCAGGTCAGAGCTTATTCAGCATTGAATGAGATTTACTAAAAAACGCTAACGGCCTTCACGCGCCCACATGCCTGCCATTGCCATTAGTAATATGGCCAGTCCCAGCAGGCCGGAGAAAAGCGGCAGTGTGTTGACGCCGCGCAACAAGGTGGCATTGGTGTTGCGTAAACCAATCCAGCCATTGCCCGACGTTGTGGAAGTTGCGCCAACGGGAATTATGCGCGGTGTGTCATTGATTGCAACACGCACAGCGCTGCCACCGGTTTGTGCCAGCAGCGGGGCCAACAGATCGGGGGTGGATAAAATTTCAGCAAATTCGCGCGGGTTGGCTGGCCCCACGTGGGTAAGGGCGCGCAAATCTTCATTTTCAACCTGATAGAGACCCAATTCTTCTGCATCATATTCGGCTTCAAAAATTCCCGGTTTTACATTTTTTGTCGTTAGTTCAATCTTCTTGCCGGAAGGGGTTGTCAGGGTGATATTTCCGGGTTGCGAATTGAGGGACTGGCGACGGATAAGGATATTTTTGCCACGGGTTTCTGCAGTGAGATATTCTTCGGAAAGTTCAGGTTCTTTCATCAGCCAGTGGGCTAGCCGGCGCAGTAGCTTCACATGTGGGCCGCCGCCTTGAAAACCTCGTGCCCACAGCCAGATCTGGTCTGATAACAGCAAGGCGATACGGCCTTCGCCCACACGCTTTAATGACAATAGAGGCGCATTATCAGCGGCAACCATGATGGTGTCGCCTGTACCCTCATCAGCGCCGATTGATCTAAACCACGGGCTCCATTTGGCAGGGTTGGGGCTGTTGGTGTTTAAATTTCGGGTAACGGGGTGTTTTTCACCCAATTGGGAGATGGCAGGACGGTAGGCTTTTTCTGCAATCTGGCCATTTGGCAGGGCGGGCAGAACCCGCTGCAGGGGTGTTTGCGCAATCGATCCGCGTTCGGCAAATTCCGGCCCGGCAGCAACCAGCACCGCGCCGCCGTCTTCGACATAGCGTGCAATATTATCGAAATAGAGAGTTGGCAATACACCGCGCCTAGAATAGCGGTCGAATATGATGAGATCAAACTCATCTATTTTTTCAACAAATAATTCACGGGTTGGAAAAGCAATCAGCGACAATTGATTGATCGGGGTTCCATCTTGTTTTTCTGGCGGGCGTAAAATTGTGAAGTGTACCAGATCGACGGATGCATCGGATTTCAGCAGGTTTCTCCAGGTGCGTTCACCGGCGTGGGGTTCGCCGGAAACCAGCAGGACGCGCAGGTTTTCACGGATGCCATTGAGGGTGGAATAGGCGCGATTGTTAATTGTCGAAATTTCACCTGGGGCCTCTTCGACCCGCAATTCGATAATCGTCTTGCCGCCATGGGGCACCTCGAGATCAAACTCGTTTTCATCGCCTGCATAAACTTCTTCGATGGAAAATTCCTCGCCATCAACTAAAATGGTCACAGCCAGCGCGCCGGTGTCTTCAATGCCGCGCTGATCAACGCGGAATGTCATGGTGATAGTGTCTCCAACCACGCCAAAGCGTGGGGCATTGGTGATAGTGATGCGGCGATCGCGTTCGTTTTCATTGCCGATAATCAATGCGTGGAGCGGGGCCTTCATTCCAAGAGTTTCAGCGGATTTGGGAATGTCGTGAACCTGGCCATCCGTTATAAAAATCGCGCCACCAACCTGTTCTGGCGGGACATCCTGCAGGGTCGATTTCAGGCCATTGAACAGGGCAGTAGATATGTCGGTAGTGGTTGAAATCTGGTCGCCGACTTCAAGTTCACGCACTTCGAAATTACTGAGTTGTTGAATGCGTTCGACAATGTTTTTTCGAATTTCATCCGTTTGACGTTCGCGGTCGTCCAGCTTCTGGCTTGAACTTTTATCAACAATGATCGCGACCACGCTTTTTAGTTGCTCGCGATCTTCGCTGACAAATGAGGGATTAAGCAATGCAAGTGTAATGAGTGCCCAGGCAACGCCGCGCAACCATGCCCCGCGCAGACTCCGGATAATTCCCCATACAACAAAAAGAGCGCACAACACGGCTATGGCTGCAATCATCCAGAGGGGTAATTGGGGGGCGAAGGTGATGTTGAAAGTGTTCATCGCATCACTCTATTGCCCAAGGCGCTGGAGGAGAGCGGGTATATGAACCTGATCCGATTTATAATTACCGGTCATAGCATACATGACAAGGTTGACGCCAACACGAAAGGCTATCTCGCGCTGGATTGGGTCAGGGGGCACGATTGGAAACATTGGCCGGTTCTGGCTGTCAATTGCCCAGGCGCCAGCCAGATCATTGCTGGTGATGAGAATTGAAGAAACACCATCGCCGGCGCGTACCGGGCGGTCGCTTCGCTCGACTGCATCAAACTGTCGCTCGACCCATAATTCTCCGCCTGAATATCTGCCGGGGAACTGCGCCAGAATAAAAAAGCTCTTGGTTAAAACATGGTCTTGCGGCACCGGCTCAAGAGGAGGAATATCGAGGCTTGCCAGAATTTGCTGAAGGTGGAGAGCTTGCGGAGAGGAACTGGTTCCGCCCAGCAAACCTGATACCCTGTCACGGGTATCAAATAAAACTGACCCACCCTGCTTCATATAAGCATCAATGCGGGCCATGGTTTGTTGATCAGGCAAATTGCTGGCAGTATCAATAGGCCAGTAGATCATCGGGTAAAAAGCCAGTTCATCTTTCGATATGTCGACGCCAATGGGTTCGCCCGGCTCGATGGCTGTGCGTTCGGTCAGGAATTTGGTGAGGCCGCGCAGTCCTGCTTCGCTTGTCTCATCAATTTCTGCCACGCCGGTAATTACATAGGCCAGCCGGGTGCGAAGGGCGGGGGAGAAGTCAAAATCGGGATCGATGACATCAGCTTGTGTTTGCGGTGTGGCCTGTTGGGCCTGGGTAATATTTGGGATTACCGCGAATAAACCAGCAGCAACTATCACTGCAAGGGCAGTGGAGACTTTCGCCGCATTTGCACTCCTGGAAGCCGGTTTCAAAAACCTCAATTGACCCGCCATCCACAAAACTGCAAGGCAGTCCAATATCAGCAGCAAGGCAACCGAAAACAGCGCCCAGGGTTTCAATGACAGGGATTGTTCTTTGGCATATTTTGCAAGGATGGAGTTTTCTCCAAGAAAATCCTTTGGCAGCTGATCAAGTTTAGCGTCAGCGTTAAACAGGTTAAGCGCGCGAAAACCATCCGGGGTGCCATAAAATCCGGGCGGATTTTCCAGAGAAACTTTAAGATTATTCTGGTCATCAAAAATAGCAGGCTTTACTTCCACGCCCGGCGGCGACAGCTGACCTTTGCCGTTTAACAGGCGAAGCGGTGGCAGGGCGAGGCTTGCCTCAGTTGTGGCAGCAGTAAATGAAGAACGCGATTGATTGACTACCCGGCGGAGCATTTCAACAAAGGTGCCGGAAATTGGCAGATTGGACCAACTGGCATCTGAGCTGACGTGGAACAGCACTATCCAGCCATTGCCATTTCGGCTGGCTGTTACAAGAGGGGTGCCATCGGTCAATCTGGCCCAGGTTTTATTGGCCAGATCACCTTCCTGAATGGCCAGTACCTGGCGTGAAACAAAAACGTCCTGGGGTGGCTCCAGGCCAAAAAACGGGCTGGTAATTTCAAATTCCGCCACGGGCTTTGGTTCTTCCCATGACAAAGCACCACCAATATTTCGATTGCCAAGGCGCAGGCGAACCGGAAGAAGGGTCGTGGTCTGGGCTGCTGCCAGGCGCGGACCGGCAAAGCGGATTAACATGCCCCCCTTGTTCACCCACTCCTGAAGCCTGTTTGATGTCTGCGGGGGCAGGACGCCGACATCAGCCAACACGATGGTGGAGACGCCTGAAGTAATCAATTCGGGAACGGCCATCACCACATTGGCATCACTGGCGCGACGGATATCACTGAAAGGTTCAAGGGCGCTGGATATGTAATTCAAAGGAGAGAGCAACGGCTGGGCATTATCATACTTCTCGCCTGATATCAGTCCAACCAGACGGCGGCGATTGCTTTCATCGAGCAATTGCACCGCACCGGCATTTTCAATGCCATCAATGACTACGCGAACAATATCATTGCGAAGCTCGACAGGAATTTCGAAACGAAAATCGATTGATTTTTCTCCAGCGCCAAATGTCACCAGTTTGCGGGTAATGGAAACGCCGTTGAGGTCAAGGGCGACTAAACCAACGGTTATGGGGTCGGAGGAATTGGCGCGCACAATTTTACCGGACATGGCATCGGGCTCATTGCGTAATTTATCGATAACAATGGTGTTGTCGCCATCGGGCAGATAGAGGATGTTTTGTGCGGCGCGCTCCTGTAACCTAGCGGATAGTTCGTCACTGCCCTGGTAGTCAAGCCCTTCGGATAAAAACACCACGCTGGATGGAGAATACAGGCGGTTAGCCTCTGCCACTTTTTTAGCGGTGAGGAGGTAGTCGGGTTCGTTTGGAAAATTTATCCATGAAGACAGATTGTTTTTTAGTTCAGTAGCCGGGGCCACTTCAATTTTCTGGCGGGCATCGCGGGCGGTAAATATTGTTATTATCTGTCGGTCAGACGCCTGTGCCTGATCAATAATTGTTCCTGCTGTCACCAGCAACTGATCCCACTCGCTACCGCTTGCCCAGCCGTTGTCCACCACTAACATCATCGGGCCTTCGCCTTTCAGGCTGGAATTTTGCGGGTTCCATACGGGTAGCGCCATGGCAATGATTATCAGGGCAGCCATCATCAGGCGCAACAACGTCAACCACCAGGGAGAACGCGCCGGGGTTTCTTCGTGGTTTGCCAGTTCGGACAGAATTTTGGTGGGCGGGAAGGGTTCACGGGCAGGGCGGGGCGGTGTGAGGCGCAACAACCACCAGATTACCGGCAGCGACAACAAAGCAAGCAATGCCCATGGAAATGCAAAGGCCAACGGAATTCCCAGAGCAGAAAGGCCGATCATCGCGAACTCCCTTTTGAACTGGCGAGATGAACCGGATTGCCGCTTAAACGGGTATGAAGGGCAATCAATGCCTGGGAAGCGAGATTGTCGGTGTGGTGGAGGGTGTGGCTCCAGCCAAATTTAGTGGCGGTATTATGCAATGCCTGAATACGTGCGGCGAACAGGTTTTCATAATCATCGCGAATAGAGCGTGCATTGCCGGTGGTGTAGAGATCACCGGTTTCAGGGTCACTGAATTCCACCCGGCCGGAATAGGGGAATTTTTCTTCCACCGGATCAACAATTTGCACCAAATGGCCGCGAATGCCACGGCGGGCCAGGCGGCCGACTTTTTCAATTGTTTTGTTGATTGGATCAAGAAAATCACTGAAAATAATGATGTCAGAAAAGCCTTTGAGTTCCACCGTGGATGGAAATTGTGTTTGTGGTGGTGAGGAGATCAGGATTGAGGCCAGTTTTTCAGCGGCATTACGGGTGACAATTGGCCTGGAAAGCCCAAGCCAGCCAATACGCTCACCGCTTCGCGCCAGCAATTCCGCCATGGCAAAGGCCAATACCAGGGCGCGTGAATGTTTGGAAACCTGCGCCTGATCTGAGCAAAACAACATAGAAGGTGATTCATCCACCCAGAGCCAGATGGTGTGGGCTGCCTGCCATTCGCGGTCGCGCACATAAAGCTGATCGTCCCTGGCTGAGCGGCGCCAATCGATAGCTGCCATGCTTTCCCCTTGTACATAGGGGCGAAACTGCCAGAAATTTTCTCCGATGCCGCGTTTGCGCCTGCCGTGCCAGCCGGTGAACACATTGTTGGCTACGCGTGAAGCCTCTACCAGCAGATCAGGAATGAATGCAGCGCGGGCTCTGGCGCGCGAAAGTGTATCATTCCCGGCTTCGCGTTGGCTGATTTGTCCAATCTGGTTGCTCAATTCAATTTTCCGGTTCAGGTGATTTTTGATTTGAGTTTTGCGATAATATCGCGAACGGTGATGGCTTCAGCGCGTGCGGCAAAGGACAATTGCATACGGTGCTGCAATACAGGTTGGGCCAGATCAAGCACATCATCAACGCTTGGTGCCAGGCGGCCATCCAGTAAAGCACGCGCACGCACGCTCAACATCAAAGCCTGGGAGGCGCGCGGGCCGGGTCCCCAGGAAATGTATTGGCTGTTTTCGCCATTTTCTTCATCAGGTCGCGCAGAGCGTACCAGTTCCAGAATGGCGTCAATGACGCTTTTCCCAACGGGTATCTTGCGTATCAGATTTTGAATTTCCTGCACGCGCTTTGCGCTCAGGACTTTTTTGGCAACGTTTTGTTGTGCTCCGGTGGTTTCGAACAAAATCTGGCGTTCAGCTTCCAGATCGGGATAAAGCACATCAATCTGCATTAAAAACCGGTCAAGCTGCGCTTCGGGCAGGGGATATGTACCTTCCTGCTCGAGTGGGTTTTGTGTTGCCAGTACATGAAAGGGTGCAGGCAAGTCATAACGTTCGCCAGCGATGGTGACATGGTGCTCCTGCATCGCCTGCAGTAGAGCTGCCTGGGTGCGCGGTGAGGCGCGGTTGATTTCATCAGCCATCAGCAATTGGGCAAATACCGGTCCTTTGACGAACTGGAAACTGCGCTTGCCATCTTCATCCTGGTGGAGGATTTCAGAACCTAAAATATCTGAAGGCATAAGGTCGGGGGTGAACTGGATGCGCTGTTCGGCCATCCCAAGGGTTATTCCCAGTGTTTCCACAAGCTTGGTTTTAGCAAGTCCCGGCAGGCCGACAAGCAGGGCATGGCCACCACAAAGAATGGTAATCAGAGACTGCTCGATAACTTCTTCCTGGCCAAAAATCACCGTGGCGATGGATTTTTTGACCCGGGATATATCGCTGACAGCCTTCTCAGCCTGGCCGATTATGGCTTTTTCATCTGTTTTGGAGAGCTTATGATCTATCGCGCTCATGGGGGTGCTCCATCGAATCCTCAATAATATGAATATGTTCTAGCATGCTAACGGGCAAATGTGGCATTACAAACGGGTAAATCCAACCACTGACATGTTATTTTACACGATTTTTTGATGGACCAGTCCATCTCAATACTCCTTCTATGGGATGTTTTGCTAGGCCTTGCATTTTTTGCAAAGAATATTCAAATGTGCTAAAACATAAACCACACAGTTATGAGCCTATTTTTAATGAGGTGCGATATGCCTACAACCGTCAGTATTTCTGCCAATATTCCTGAAGATTTGAGCGACATGCTCAATAAGGTTTCGCGGGCAGAGGAAAGATCAAAAAGCTATTATATCAAAAAAGGCCTGGAGCAATTTTTGAGAGACAGGCTGGAAAATCTGGAAGATTATGAAGATACCAAAAAAGCCTATGATGAATTTGTTACTTCAGGTGAAAAGGCTGTTCCCATGGATGAAGTTTTTCGAAACGTAAGATAACCATATGGCCTGGAAATACAAATTTTCAAAAGATGCGCAAAAACAACTACGAAAGTTGGATAGCAAAATCCAATCAAGAATCAAAAAAGTCATCTATGAAAAATTGGTTTTAAATCCCCAGTTGAACCTGCTCCCGCTGGCAGGTGATATGAAAGGGCTGTATAAATTCAGGGTAGGGGATTACAGGCTTCTTTGCGTTAAACAGGATGAAGAATTGTGCATTTTGGTGGTGAAGGTTAAACATCGAAAAGAAGTTTACAGAAAATAGCGGTTAATTCTGAGGCCAGCTCTTTTTGTATTTTCAGGTATAATTGAGGAAATGTGATGGATGATGATCCGGTCAAAACCGGTCTGGATGGATTAACCGCCCTGGTGGGCCGTGCGGGGCAATCGGGGCGGGGGCCAGCGCCTGTGGAAAAGTGGGAGCCGGAATTTTGCGGTGATCTGGATATGGAGATCCGCCGTGACGGCACCTGGTTTTATATGGGTACGCCTATTGGCCGCCAGGCACTGGTCAATTTGTTTGCGACAGTGTTGCGAAAAGATGAAGATGGTAAAACCTATCTGGTAACGCCGGTGGAAAAAATCGGCATCCGGGTGGAGGACGCGCATTTTGTTGCGGTGGAAATGAATGCCCACGAAGAAGACGGGCAGCAGGTTTTGACCTTTAGAACCAATATTGGAGAGTTGGTGGAGGCGGGCAAACATAATCCATTGCGCTTTGAGAAAGTTGCCAAAAACGATGGAGTGAAACCCTACCTGCTGGTGCGCGGGCGGCTGGAGGCTTTGCTGGCGCGACCGGTGATGTATGAACTGATATCGCATGGTGAGGAGATTGAGGTTGATGGGGAAAAGATGTTTTGTGTTCAAAGCCGGGGCGAGATTTTTCCTATAATGGATGCCAGTGAGCTTGAGAGGCTTGCACGATAATGGATGTATATTATCAATGAATATTGGCGAACTTCCCAGTCTGAAGAAATCTGAATTTAGGCGCATTGTTTTGCAACGCCTTGCTGCGGGTCACAAAGATGACGGGGTTGAAGGCGACTATGTGCTCAATCCTGACTTTCAAAGCGAAGTGGTGAAAAGGGCAATTCAACCCGCCGCCGTGTTGATACCGGTTATTGAACGGGCAAATGGCCTGAGTGTCGTTTTCACCAGGCGTACGCAAAAACTTAAATCTCACTCGGGGCAGGTTTCTTTTCCCGGTGGCAAAATTGATGCAACGGATGGGAATGCAAGATTAGCTGCATTGCGTGAAACCCATGAGGAAGTTGGTGTTGCGCCAAAAGCGATTGATGTGCTTGGGCAGATGCCGGATTATTTTACCGGTTCGGGTTACCGGATTTCTCCGGTTATAGGCCTGTTAAATCGTGATGTGGTTTTTGAAGCGAACCGCGATGAAGTGGAATATATTTTTGAAGTCCCTCTGGCTTTTTTGATGAACCCGGTCAACTACCGCATTGGCAGCAAGCGGTTTGAAAATGCTGAGCGATATTTTTATGAAATATTGTGGGAAGAGCAATATATCTGGGGTGTGACGGCGGGGATTGTTCGTATGTTTTATAACCGGGTTTTCAAATGAGTGATATTTTGAAGCAAACGCTTGAGCATTGCGACTGGCTGAAATCGGCAGCGTTGCAGCAACTGTTTGATGTGCTTGAAGAAGGGGGAGAGGAAATCCGCGTTAATGGCGGCGCGGTTCGCAATTCGCTGCTGGGTGAATCAATCGGTGATGTGGATTTATCTACCACGCTTCTTCCTGACGCGGTGTTAAAGCGGCTGGAGGCGGCTAAAATCAAGGCGGTTGCAACGGGTCTCGCCCATGGAACAGTGACGGCGATTATTGATAAACATCCCTTTGAGATTACCACGCTTCGTCGTGACATTGAAACCGATGGGCGCAGGGCGGTGGTATCTTTTGGTAAAGACTGGCTGGAGGATGCAAAAAGGCGCGATTTTACCATGAACGCGCTTTATTGCGATCGGCACGGCCAGATATATGATCCACTTGGGGGGTATGATGATCTGATGGCGCGCAATGTGCGTTTTATTGGTGATGCCGGGGAGCGCATTGGCGAAGATTATCTGCGAATATTGCGATTCTTTCGTTTCTTTGCCCAATATGGCAACGGGCGGCCGGATGGGGAGGGGTTGAAGGCCTGTGCACGGCTGAAAACCGGGATTCCGCAATTGTCTGCCGAGCGCGTGTGGATGGAATTGAAAAAGATAATTGGTGTTGGAGACCCATCGCGCGCCCTGCTCTGGATGCGAACAACCGGTGTGCTTACCACGGTGTTGCCCGAGAGCGAAAAGTGGGGAATTGATTTTATTCGTGATCTGATTGATGCGGAGCAGGATTTGTCCTGGCCGGTTGATGTAATGACAAGGCTTCAAATGATGGTGCCGCCGGTGGTGGATAAAATGGCTGACCTGGCTGGGAGGTTGAGATTTTCAAAAGCTGAAAAGCGGCGAGTGGTTGAATGGGCTGAGGCCAGTCTTCCTGAGGGGGGTGTTGAAAAAGATGAATTTGGAAAACAGCTTTATTGGGGTTCGCAACCCGGAATTTGCGACCGGTTGCGCGGTGAAATTGTTCGCCAGCGCCACCGTGCGGCAAATGCAGAGGAATGGCTTGAATTGCTGGATTATGCGCAACGCTGGAAAAGGCCGGAATTTCCCCTGAAAGGCCGGGATCTGGAAAAGTCCGGGATGGAAAGTGGTCCAAAAATGGGGGAAGTATTGAAAAAGCTGGAAAAAACCTGGGTAGCGAGCGGGTTTGTTACAGGCAAGGAAGAGTTGCTTCGAAATATCTAATCCCACTCAACCGGCAGGTTGAGGAGGCCGCGGAATGCCCAGCCGCCGATGGTGATTTGGGCTTGTTTTTGAATTCTGAGATTGGGCAACCTGGAAAACGCAGTGGGCAAAGCCACCTCGGCGACAAGGCTTTTTGAAGCGGCGGCACCGGCGCAAAAATGCGGGCCTGCGCCAAAAGCGATATGGGAACGTGAATTGTGGCGGGTAATATCGAATACATCCGGTCATCAAATTCTGCTTCATCGTGATTGGCAGAGGAAAACATGAAAAACACCCGGTCTTCGCGCTCAAGGGTGATATCGCCAATCTGGTATTTTTTCGCCACCCGGCGCGGTGACATGCCGATGGGGGCGAGCCAGCGCACATATTCTTCAAATGCATCAACCCAGTTGGCTTTACCGGCCTCAATCATTTTTAATTGCTCAGGGTGGCTAAGCAGGGCCCAGATTGTGCCGGCGATTACATCGCGTGCTTCGTTCTGACCGCCGGAAATTGCTAGCTTGATGTTTGCCCTTGTGCTTTCCATGGGCAATTCAGAGCGCAGCATTACGGATAGCAGGCTGAAATCCGGTTTGTTGTGCAATTGTTCAATACGTTCATCGATACAGGCATCAATGGCGCGGGTTGCTTCATGGCAGCGGGATTCGATCGCTGTATCGCCGGTATAATTAGCGATGCCGTCGATCATTGCCTGGGACCAGTCGTTCATTTGCTGGAAGGTGCAGTTTGTCAGGCCGGTTAGGGTTTTGAGCGCTTCGGCTGAAACCGGCATGGCGAAGTCCTTCACCAGGTCGGCGGCTTTTATCGGCAGCAAATCGGAAATTATTCTGTCGCAGTTTTTCTGAAAGATGTTTGTCCAGTGGTCGCGCACGGTTTTGGGTGAAACGGTGGGGAATATGATCTTGCGTTCGGCAAGATGAGGTTCACCATCCTTACGCATCAGGTTTTCGCCCATCAGAATGCTCATCAGGCCATCGGGCTGGTATGAGGAAAATACTTCTATATTTTTCTCATGGGTGCGGATGTCGTCGCGGCGGGTGAACACCGTGGCATTCAGTTGGGGAATAAAAGCAACCGGTGCTGTTTTGCGCATCTGGCGCAAATCCGGGTAGGGATCGCGCCAAAAACTTTCAACGTTAATATCAAAAACCGGGGCATTGCTCATCCGGGCGTCTCTTTGTTTAAATCTGACGCCCGGATGTTAGCGGCAACTGGCCTAAACTACAACAAACTGCCCCATCATGCCCGCATCCTCGTGTTCGAGAATATGGCAGTGATACATGAAGGGTGAATTTGGATCGGCGAAATCCTCAAACTTCATGATGATACGCACTGTCTCGCCGGGATTAACCAGCACCGTATCCTTGCGCCCGCGCTCGCCGGGGGAGGGCTGTTTGCCGTTACGGTCAAGGATGTGAAACTGCACATCATGGACGTGGAAAGGGTGCGCCATGAATGAGGAATTGCTGATTTCCCAGATTTCAGTGGTATCCAGTTTAACGGTTTCATCAATGCGCGACATCTTCATCGCTTTACCGTTGATGACATGAGAATCAACCAGGCCGACCATAACGCTGGGACCCATGTTCATCTGGAAATCAAATTTTCTGGTGACAGTTGCATCGGTTTCCTTGCGCCAATCGATTTTCACCAACTGCGCTGGCAGGGGGGATGAATCGGTCAGGCTATCTGCGGCGCGAATTGTCA
>JAKISV010000023.1 GCA_021648425.1 Rhizobiaceae bacterium | reverse complement strand
AGCTACCCGTGTCGTCGTATTGTTGTCGGGTCAGGTTGATTTTATTCAGGATGTAACGGTTCAGGATTTGAAACGTGTGGCCGATGCGCCAGGCCTGCAGGTGAAAACCGCTCCACAAAATCGTGTAATTTTCTTTGGTATGAATCAGGGCGATGCGGATTTGAAGTCGGACAATGTGGAAGGTAAAAACCCGCTGGCAGAGAAAAAAGTACGCATGGCGATGAACATGGCTATTAATCGCGATGCTATCAAACAAGTCGTGATGCGCGGACAGTCCATCCCGGCAGGTGTTGTCATGCCACCCTTTGTCAACGGCTGGACCAAGGAACTTGATTCAGTTCCCGCCAACGACATTGACAAGGCTAAAAGCCTGATGACTGAAGCTGGATATGGTGACGGGTTTACCATCCGCCTTGATTGCCCAAATGATCGCTACATCAATGATGAGGCGATTTGTCAGGCAGCCGTTGGCATGCTGGCAAAAATTGGTGTTACCGTTCAATTGGATGCCAAACCCAAAGCGCAACATTTTCCGTTGATCAATAAACTGGAAACGGATTTTTATATGTTGGGTTGGGGTGTTCCAACCTATGATTCAGAATACATCTTCAATTTTCTGGTGCACTCCAAAGGTGAAAAGTACGGCTCCTGGAATGGCACAAGATTTGGTCAGGCTGAGCTTGATACCAAAATCGAAGCCCTCGCTTCAGAAACTGATCTGGATAAACGAAATGGTATGATCGCCGATATCTGGAAAGTGGTGCAGGAAGAGGTTCTCTATATTCCTATCCACCACCAGGTGCTGAACTGGGGCATGTCTGACAAGGTCGGCACTGTTGTTGATCCTAGTGATACAGCCAAGTTCAAATACTTCACTTTGAAGATGTAACTAACGCGATGCAGGAAGTTCCTGCCTGAAATAACATCCCCGGCGAAACAATCGCCGGGGGTTTTTACCAAATTACCCCCGGGGAAAATCTACTATGCTTGCCTATACCATCAAAAGGACATTTCAGTCTTTTGTTGTCCTGTTGGTCGTGGGTCTTGTGGCATTTTCGATGTTTCGCTTTGTTGGTGATCCTGTTGACAATATGCTGGGTCAGGAACGTACCGATGCGGATATAGAGCGCCTGCGGGGCCAGCTTGGGCTGGATCAACCCTTTCCTGTTCAATATCTAAAATTTCTACAAGGTGCAGTACAAGGCAATTTTGGTGTCAGCTACCGTCAGGGCAGAGCCGTTTCGGGCATTATTGCCGAGCGCCTTCCAGCAACACTGGAACTGGCTGCAGTTTCAGCGGTTTTAGCCATTGTATTCGGGTTTTTCCTAGGGGTGTTTACTGCTATTCGCCGCGATGGATGGGCGGCCAATACCATCATGACGCTGTCACTGGTTGGGGTATCGCTGCCAACATTTCTGATCGGCATTTTGCTGATTTATCTTTTTTCCGTTGAACTGAACTGGCTACCGAGTTTCGGGCGCGGGGATGTTGTTGATCTGGGCTGGTGGCGCACAGGGTTTTTGACGGCTTCGGGATTGAAAGCGATAATATTGCCCGCCATTACTCTGGGCCTTTATCAGATGACATTGATAATGCGGCTGGTGCGGTCTGAAATGCTGGAAGTCTTGCGGCAGGATTATATTCGTTTTGCCCGGGCGCGCGGGTTGAAAGAAAAAACCGTCAACTTCCGCCACGCTTTGAAGAACACGCTCATTCCGGTAATCACCGTAACCGGCTTGCAACTGGGTTCAATCATTGCTTTTGCCATTATAACGGAAACCGTATTTCAGTGGCCGGGTGTCGGGTTGCTGTTCATCAATTCAATCCAGTTTGTCGACATCCCCATTATGGCGGCCTATCTGATGCTGATTTCGGTGATGTTTGTTGCCATTAATCTGGTGGTGGATTTGCTTTATTTTTCCATCGATCCGCGTCTTCATGCGGGCAGTTCGGAGATCAACAACTGATGAGAGATAGTTTATCACGTGCCTGGAAATCAGATTTCATCTGGTCATTTTCACGTTCTCCAGTGGCGATCGTTTCATTTATCGTTGCTGTTATTTTGATAGGCGCAGCAGTTTTGGCACCTCTTATAGCACCCCATACACCATTTGATCCGGGAACCTTAAACTTGATGAACGGTTTTTCACAACCGATGCAGCCTAACGAGTTTACCGGAGAAACGTTTGTTCTTGGCACTGATGATCAGGGCCGGGATGTGTTTTCAACCATTCTATACGGCATGAGAATTTCCCTATTTGTCGGGTTTGCGGCAGTGTCATTTGCCATGGTTTTAGGGGTAAGCCTGGGTTTGATTGCCGGCTATGCCGGTGGCTGGACGGGGACAATTATTATGCGCATTGCCGATGTGCAACTGACATTCCCCGGCATCCTGGTGGCGATGCTGATTTTTGGTATAGCCAAAGGGTTCACGCCCATTCACTTGCGCGATCAGATGGCGATATGGGTGCTAATCCTGGCGATTGGCCTGTCGGAATGGGTGCAGTTTGCCCGGGTGGTTCGCGGGGCAACACTGGTTGAAAAAAACAAGGAATATGTTCAGGCTGCACGGCTTAACGGACGTAGTGCTTTTGGCATTATGACGCGCCATATTTTGCCAAATGTCATGGGGCCTGTGCTGGTAATTGCCACCATCTCACTGGCGCTTGCCATTATTGCTGAAGCGACTTTGTCATTTCTGGGTGTGGGTGCGCCACCAACACAACCATCGTTGGGAACACTCATTCGCATAGGTCAGGGATTTTTATTTTCCGGTGAATGGTGGATTATCCTGTTTCCCTCGGTAACTCTTCTGGCTTTGGCACTGTCAGTAAACCTGCTGGGCGACTGGCTGCGTGATGTATTGAACCCGAGGTTGCGTTGATGGCAGAAGTTGTGCTCAGCGTCCGCAACCTCAGGGTTGAAATTCCCCTGCGCAGATCGGTATTGTGTCCGGTTGATGGCGTTTCATTTGATATTCCTCCAGGCGATATTTTAGGCGTTGTTGGGGAAAGTGGTGCTGGAAAATCGATGACGGGAAATGCGGTTATCGGGTTGTTAGATCGCCCCGCCTTCATTGCTGGCGGGGAAATTCTGTTGAATGGCCAACGCATCGACAACTTGCCGCGAGAAGCGATGCGCCGTTTGCGCGGGAAAGAAATCGGCATGGTATTTCAAGACCCGCTCACTTCGTTAAATCCACTTCTGCAAATTGGTGATCAGCTGCGTGAAACAATTCTTGAACATCTGCCCGTGTCAAAAAAAGAAGCGGCAGATCGTGCAGTGGCAGCACTTGAAGAAGTAGGCATACCAGCAGCAGCGCGCCGCATCGACAGTTATCCGCACGAATTTTCCGGCGGTATGCGCCAGCGCGTTGTTATCGCTTTAGCACTTTGTGCCGAGCCATCTCTGATTATTGCCGATGAACCCACTACGGCTCTGGATGTATCAGTACAGGCGCAGATAATTGCCCTGCTTAAAAGCCTGTGCCGTGAACGCGGTACAGCGATCATGCTGATCACCCATGATATGGGTGTCATTGCCGAAACGGCTGATCGGGTGGCGGTAATGTATGCGGGGCGGCTTGCAGAATTAGGGCCGGTGCGTGAAGTTCTGACCAACCCTTCTCACCCCTATACAAATGGCCTGATGGGTTCGACACCGCTGGCTTCAAAGGGCAAAAAGCGCCTCAATCAAATTCCCGGTGCCATGCCGCGACTGGATAATCTGCCCACGGGTTGTGCTTTCCATCCGCGTTGCCCGCAGGTGAAAAAACGATGTGCAGTTGAACCGGGACCAGATATTGAATCTTGCGGAGGCCGGGCAGCGTGCTGGTTTGCCGGGGAGCTATCCTCATGAGCGCACTTGTCTCCATCAAGAACCTGACGCGGATATTTGATGTATCTCTACCCTGGCTCAACCGGCTAATAGAACATCAACCCAAAGCGTTTCTACATGCGGTATCCGAGGTTAGTTTTGATATTGAGGAAAACACAATTTATGCACTGGTGGGTGAAAGCGGTTCAGGAAAATCTACCATCGGTAAAATAATTGTCGGTTTGCTGGCCCCCAGCGAGGGGTCCGTGGAAATAGGCGGCGTTGATCTTTTTCGCGAAAGCGACAAGGCAAAAATTGAGGCCACCCGCAACGGTGTCCAGATGATTTTCCAAGACCCTTATGCCAGCCTCAATCCGCGCTGGCGGGTTCGTGATATCATCGTTGAGCCGGTTGAGGCTCGCGGCGGCGATGGTGAAGGCCTGGCGGAACGTTTACTCGAACAGGTAGGTTTAAGCGCTGCTGATGCGGCCAAATATCCGCACGAATTTTCCGGTGGCCAGCGCCAGCGTATTTGCATTGCTCGCGCTCTTGCAGCTGAACCAAAGCTGATTGTTTGCGATGAACCCACTTCAGCGCTTGATGTTTCTGTCCAGGCCCAGGTGCTTAACCTGATGAGCGACCTGCAGGAGGAATTTGGCCTCACCTATTTGCTGATCAGTCACGATTTGACGATTGTTCAACATATGGCAGACCGTATCGGCGTGCTTTATCTTGGCCGCCTGATTGAAGAAGCGCCACGTGACGCGCTATTTTCCAATCCCAAACACCCATACACCAAGATGTTGATTGATGCGGCTCCCAGACTCGATGGATTTGGCCGCGAGGTGGAACCACCCACCGGGGAAATTCCCGACCCCATCAATCCGCCTACCGGCTGCGCCTATCATCCACGTTGCCCGATTGCCACTGAGCGCTGCAAAGCCGAACGCCCGCAATTGCGCGAACTGGATGAAAACCGGGTTGCCTGCTTTTTAGCGGTCTAAATACCGTCAAACAGCACCGTTGAGAGATAACGCTCAGCAAAACTGGGGATGATTGCAACAATCATTTTGCCCTTCATTTCCGGTCGTTTGGCGATACGTACACCGGCAGCCACCGCAGCGCCGGAAGATATACCCATTGGTATTCCATCCAAACGTGCCGCCTTTCGCGACATGTCGATTGCCTCTTCATTACTGACCGGTACAAATTCATCGATGATCGACAGATCAAGGATTTTTGGAATTATTCCGGCGCCAATTCCCTGAATAGCATGGGGGCTATGGGTGCCGCCTGATAGGACCTGACTGAGTTCAGGTTCGACTGCAACTATCTTTAGATCAGATTTACGCGGTTTCAATGTCTGGCCAATACCGGTAATTGTACCGCCGGTGCCTACTCCTGCGATAATAACATCGACCCCTTTATCAGTATCGACCCATATCTCTTCAGCCGTGGTTTTTCGATGGATATCGGGATTTGATGGATTAGTGAACTGGCTTGGCATAACTGACCCCGGATATTCCAGCAACAGTTCTTCCGCTTTGGAAATAGCGCCAATCACCCCTTTTTCTTTTGGCGTCAAAACCAGTTCGGCCCCGAGGTAAACCAGCATTTTTTGCCGTTCAATTGACATGGAATCGGGCATGGTAAGAATAAGGCGGTAGCCACGGGATGCGGCGACAAACGCCAGACCTATACCGGTATTGCCGGAAGTTGGTTCAATCAGGGTATCTCCCGGTGAGATTTTTCCTGCCTGCTCCAGGTCAAGAATCATACCAACGCCAATGCGGTCCTTGACGCTGGATATCGGATTAAAAAATTCAAGCTTCAGTAGGAGGTCACCAACCAGGTTTTGGTCCGCAGACAGATTTGGCACTCTTACCAGAGGCGTATTGCCGATCGTCTCGACGATGGAATTGTATATTCTTCCTCGTCCGGGCGGGTCAAACTGAACGGGAATGCCTGATTGGGGTTTTTCAGCTGAACTCATGGGGTAACTCCTGCAAATTGTTTTCAGTGTTGATTTCCGCTGCCGACTGGCGGATTTATTGGCGATTTGGCAATAGCAGTTAATATAGTCAATATTGTTGACTGTCAACATTTGGAATGGCTATGGCTTGAGTGTAGTTGCTGTTTGTGAAAATGTGAATTGCAAGCAGAAGCAAAAATTTACAATTTATATTTACCTCACCAGACGATTTGAATTACCCATGAAAAAAGCTACCGGCAATATTTCCAACGAGGAGTTTGAGCACCTGCGCCAAACCAACCTTGGCAGGCTGATTGATGATTTGCATTTTTATTTTGAAAGGCAGGCATTGGAATATTTGCGTGACGCAGGTTTTCCCATGATCAAATCAGCGGATGTGCATGTTATGCGGACTATGCGAATTGAGGGTTCGCGTATCACCGACATGGCAAATCAGGCGGGAATTTCAAAACAAGCGATGAGCAAACTGGTTGCTGCATTTGTTTCAAATGGATTTTTGGCCTGGGCAAATGACCCCAAAGACAAACGCAACCACATCGTGTCAGTTACCGATTCAGGCAAAGATCTCCTGACCAACGGCATTGCCGCTTTGCATCAAACTGAAAAAGATATTGCCGATATCATTGGTACTGGCGAACTGGAAAACCTGCGTCAAATTTTATTAAAAATCAAGCAGGCAAAAAATATCAGGCCCGCTACCAGACGCTCGCGTGACCGTAAAAGGCGCATATAGCCAATTTACCGTCAACATTATTGACTGTATGCTCTCCTTTTGCTACTGCTTGAAGCTATGCCAGAGGCAATAACATTCGGGCTAACGGGTAACACGTCAACAATTTCCAAAAGAGCAGATTATGACATTTGATATTACCGACATAGATCATTTGATGCTGGCTGTGGAAGACAGCGCTCAAGCCGGCAAGATTTTTTCGCGGATGGGGTTTGCGATTACACCACGCGGGCAGTTGCCTGGCATGAGCAATCGCCTGATCTGTTTTGCCAACGAGACAGTCGATAGGCCAAACTTTGTTGAACTGATGTCATTAGATGACCCGGCTCTGGCACCGCCATCCATGGCCCAGGCGTTAAAAATTCCCAATCGAGCGGTATTGCTTGTAGCCGCCAGCTCCAATGTAATTACCACTCGTGAACGACTTAGTAATTCCGGTATGGAAATTTCACTGGTAATAGATGGTGAGCGGGACTGGACGCTCGAAGATGGTGAAGTGATTGATTTGTCTTTTTCAATTGCCCTGCCAGGTGTGGGCCAGGCACCCTTTTACTGGATTGCCTGTCAACACAAAACACCGCAGCACTATTTGCGCGACGATTTCACCCGGCACGAAAATGGCGGACTGTGTTTGAGTAAAATTATTGCAATTGCAAAAAATCCATCAGATGCAGCAGCGCATTATGAAAAATTCTGGTCAGCAAAAATAACGGGCGTCAGTCCTGTTGTCCTGACCAACGGTCAGGTTGAATTACACATACACAGCACTGAGAGTTTTAAGGAAACCTATCCGGGCATTGAATTGAAACGTACTGAAGATCATATTATAGGTTTTGTTGTCAGCACCACTAAATTTGCTTCAATACAACAAAACCTGATTGCCAACGGTTTTAGCCCCCTGATGTTCAAATCAACTATCGGGCTCGATCCCGCTCAAGCCTGTGGATGCATGGTTGTTTTTGAGGAATATGGCGACAATTAAACTGGGATTTGACCCGTTACGCACTGGCTTTCCAAATGGTCGACATTTTTGCGCATCTTGCGAATGACTTTCAGAAAAATCTCAAGATCAGCTGGCTCAACCCCTTCAATCAATTGGCGTTCACGCTTTAAGGCAACATTCAGAATTTTGTCGTGCAATTCATAACCCAATGAATTCAGCCACCAGAATTTCCTGCGCGGGTCTGATTGCGAGGCTTCGAAATTCACATATTCCTGTTCCTGCAGACGCTTAAGCGCGCGGCTCGTTCCAGCCTTGTCGAGATTTACTATTTCACAAACGCGCGAAGCGGAAATACGAGGTTCAATGGCCAGCATGGAGATTACCCGCCACTCAACAATTCCAACTCCGAAATCTTGAAGATATTGCTGGGAAGCGCCGCGCGACAGGGCATTGTTGACCGCAGATAAAAAATAAGGCGTGTAGGTCGTAATATCGACAATCTGCCTTCCCTGATATTGCCTGGTGGGCCGTGACAATCTGGCCTGGGGACAAAGTTTCCGGTTGGGGATTTGGGTGCCGTGTTGTTTGTTGCTAATGGTACTCATCAGATCTTTCAATTTTATCGTGCCCATCTCCCACAATAAACCTTAACCAGGCGGCATTTACCAGCAAAGATGCCCTGGCCTTTTAGTTTGATCCCATCATGAGACTAGAAAAATCACTAACTTCAATTACAAAAACTGTCAATTTCACGGTCAATATTGATGACCAATCCCAACACCCTTCGATCATCCTCCTTTGAAGGTTATAGGCATTTTGTCGAGGGCATGGATGGCGTTGTTGGGGCGCCATATTGCTTCGCCTGCCAGTTCAATTGTATCGACTTTAGCAACTATCGCATTCAATACAGCACCTACTTCTGCTCGGGCGAGATTTTGTCCGACACACCCATGGATGCCAACTCCCATGGCAAGGTGACCCATCGGGCGACGGGTAACATCAAACCTGTGCGCTTGAGGCCATTGATTTTCATCACCATTGGCCGCGCCCAATACGCATAATATCTTGGTGCCTTTTTGAATTTTAATGCCACTTACCTGGGTATCCACATCGGCAGTGCGGCAGAAAGTGTGAACCGGTGTGGTAAACCTCAAAACCTCTTCAAACGCGGGTTTTGTCAGCGAAGGGTCTTCTTTCAACTTTTGAAACTGGTCGGGAAAAGTTGCCAGACACCAAAGTGCGTTGCCGATACCTGTGACCGTTGTATCAACACCGGCAGATAGCAGTGAACGCACCAGCATGCCTGCTTCTTCTTCCGTAATTTCACCAGCATCCGCAGCTTCAAAAATCGTAGCGCCAAAGCCGCCGGGTTTAATATTTTCGCGTTGGCATTGCCGGGTTATCCAGGGAACAATTTTTGGCCCCATGGCCATAGCATTGCGGCGCAATTCATTGTCGGGGCCAAGGGCGTTGAACACCATCGCGCCGTAATCAATCAGGCACCTTTTATCGGCCTCTCGCAATCCCACAGCATCAGGGAACACCGAAATGGGATAGGCTTCCGCTAAATCTTCAACCGCTTCAAAAGTTCCGCGTTCGAGCAATTTTTCAATCAGCTTATCAGCGGCTACCTGAAAACTCTCTGCCAATGCTCTGGTGGCTTTGGGTGAGAGTGCGCGAGTGAGCACTTTTCGTGTTCTTGTATGTTGGGGCGGGTCGGCTTCAACCACCAGGCTTTGCGCACGCCAGGGAGTTTCCAGTTTGAAATCCTGCAGGCCAACACCACGAGATGATACAAAACGTTCCCAGTCCGAAAACACCTCTTTGGTTTCTTCATGGCGCCCACAAACAAGGATTGAATATTTCGGAATAAATGCAAATGGCCCTTTAGAACGCAATTGCGCATAATAGTCGTCTGGTTGGCGCAAAATATCGCGATCGTAAGGGTCAATATCCCACACAGGAACCCCCAGGGGAGGGTCGATTGCGATATGTCCTTCAATCATCTCCATGCCATTTTCCCTTACTGGACGCTTTATGCGTCAACAACTTGAGCCCTTCCGGCGGAACGGCTGTGAAATCTGCAATGGTGCCGCATACGTAATATGAACACGTGGCCCATCATTAACAACGATGTACTCTACCATTGAGTCAATGCGGCATTCTGGTTTTGATATTAATTCAATTTTCAAGATGATCAACACATCCCGCAGGGTCTATAGATCAGGCCCGCAATTCGCTGAGCGTATCAATACCAAGCAGCGTATTGATGTTTGGAGAAGGTTCGATCAAATCAGCGATGGTATAGCCTTCTAAAACCTTGAAAAAGGCCGCCAGTGCCTCACTCCATACTGAATTAAGTGTACAGGCATCAACAAGTGGGCAACTGGTGATGGCGTTATCAAAACAATCGGCCATGGAAAAATTGTCTTCGGTGATGCGCACTATATCCAGCAGGTGAATCTCATTGGCAGGTTTAGCCAGACGTATGCCGCCATTGCGCCCGCGCACCGATTCAACAAACCCGTTATCGGCAATTGGTTTAAGAATTTTGAATAAAAATGCTTCAGACAGATTGTAAGCACTTGCTATTTCGGGGATGCGGCTAAGGGCACCAGAGTTGGCAGCGCAGTACATCAGTATGCGCACCGCATAATTGGTTTGCTTGGTCAAACGCATTGAAAATGTACCCGTTTTTACGTTGGTGCCCACTATAGAGCTTGTTTAGAATTGTTCAAAGAAAAAATGACAAAAATTGTCAAGTTTACCAATTTGTCCGGTTGACACGATCAAAAATGACGATAAACCTGACTACAAATATCAAGTTAATGGTGCCTCAACCCTAACCTGAGCAAATAGGTGCTGGTCATGCGTTTATATTTGGCGGTTGCAATTGCGGGAATGTTTGCTGGTTTGCCAATTCGTGCTGATGCGAGCGGCGATCAAGGCGAAGTGAATATTTATTCTTATCGCCAGGCTGAATTGATTGCACCGTTACTTGAAGAATTTACTGCTGAAACCGGCATCCGCACCAATATATTGTTTTTGAAAAAAGGCCTGATTGACAGGGTCAAGGCAGAAGGGCGCAACTCGCCTGTTGATGTGATTTTAACTGTGAGTATCGGGCGGCTGGACAATGCAAGACGAGCAGGCATAACCCGGCAGGTCGAAAACCCTAAAATCAACGCCAATATCCCAGCCCAATACCGGGACAAACAAAACAACTGGTTTGCGCTTACCACCCGCGCACGGGTAATTTACGCCTCTAAGGAACGCGTGGCGCAAGATACCATTACTTATGAGGAGCTGGCTGATCCCAAATGGAAGGGTAAAATCTGCTCGCGCTCGGGTCAGCATATTTACAACATCGCGTTATTTGCTTCAATGATTGCAAACAAAGGCGAACAATTTACAGAAAAATGGTTGGCGGGTTTAAAAAACAATCTCGCTCGCAAACCTGCTGGCAATGACCGATCCCAGGCCAGGGGTATTTTTTCGGGGGCTTGCGATTTGGGAATAGGACATGCCTATTATGTCGGCCTGATGCAGACCAATGACAAAAAACCGCAACAAAAAGAATGGGCAAAATCCATCAAAGTGTTATTTCCCAATTCTGAAGGGCGCGGCACTCATGTTAATGTCTCAGGCATGGCGATGGCGAAATATGCCCCCAATAGTCAAAATGCCCTCAAACTGATGGAGTTCCTTTCCAGCGCAAAAGCGCAGGAACTTTACGCCGAACGGGTATTTGAATATCCGGTGAAACCAGGCACAAAAATATCTGACATTGTCAAATCCTTTGGGAAATTTAAACCCGATACGCTTTCGCTGGAAGAAATCGCCAAAAACCGTAAGGCGGCTTCACGCCTTGTAGATAAAATTGGATTTAATGACGGGCCCAACAGTTGATTAGGGATCAAAGCGGCAAAAACGGGTTGGCGGCCACGGGCCAAAGTGGCAAAAAACCATCCTTGTTGCGGCGATTGCCCAGTCGTTATTCAGTTATCACCTTTTTTATCGCACTGCTGATAGTTCTACCCATTATTTCACTATTTGTGCTGGCAATGGGGGGGGATGGCCAGAGTTTCACTCACATCGTAAAAAATGTTTTGCCCCGTGTTGGTCCAACAACGATTATCATGTTGATAGAGATTGGTGTTCTGACAGCAATTGCCGGATTTGTCAGTGCGTGGCTGGTTAGTTTTTTCGACTTTCCAGGCAGGCGCATTTTTTCCTGGGCGCTGATGTTGCCACTGGCGGTTCCCACCTATCTGGCTGCCTATGGTTTTGTAGAATTTTTCTCATTCACCGGGCCAATACAAACAGCAATCCGCGCTATTGGAGGGTATACGTCCATTCGCGATTACTGGTTTTTTGAGGTGCGTTCAACCACCGGCGCGGCGGTTGTGTTGTCACTGGTTTTATACCCTTATGTTTACATGGCAGTCAGGGCCATATTTCATTTTCAAGGCGCGCATATTGTCGAATCTGCTCGCTCACTTGGCGCGGCGCGGCGCCGCGTGTTAGTTGAAATATTGCTGCCGATGGCACGACCCGCCGTAGTGCTTGGTGTCACCCTGGCTTTGATGGAAGCAATAAACGATATCGGTGCGATGGAGTATCTGGGCGTGGAAACGCTTACATTCTCAGTTTTCAACCTATGGCTCAATCAGGATGATATGGCGGGAGCCGCCCAATTGGCGCTGTTTTTGCTGATTGTGGTTTTTGTACTGATCAGGCTGGAGCGCTGGGCCAGGAAAGGGCGCAAACTCCATGATGAGCGCACCCATTCGCTGAAAGCCCATTACCAACGAGAGGGTTTAACAGGTTGGCAGGCTTTGGCCGCTGTTGTTTTTTGCGCTCTGCCGGTCGCGTTTGGGTTTGGGATTCCGTTTTTTGTGATGGCCGGATATGCCCTGGATTATTTGGGAGAAGGAATAAGCCCGCAACTTTTGGAGGCGCTGGCTACCAGCATAGCATTTGCCACCATTGCTGCAGCCGTAACAATGGTGCTGGCGCTTATCATGGTTTATAGCGTGCGCGTCAGTGGCAGCAAAATGACAGAGTTCCTTGTTCGCATTGCCTCTGTTGGTTATGCCATTCCAGGCACAATCGTGGCGCTGGGAATTTTTCTTCCCCTGGCCATGTTTGACAATTATTTTGACGGATTAATGCGCCAGGGATTTGGGTTTTCAACCGGATTGTTGATTACCGGTTCAGGCGCCACCATGATATTAGCTTATGTGGTTCGCTTCATGGCGATGGGTGAAGGGTCGGCCGATAATGGTTTGCGTAAAATCTCTCCGCGCATTGATATGGCATCGCGTTCGCTTGGAAAAACTTCACTGCAAACATTACGCAAGGTGTTGCTGCCAATCTTAAGTCCGGCATTGGCCACAGGTTTTCTTCTGGTTTTTATTGACAGTCTGAAGGAGCTTTCAGCGACGATTACGCTGCGCCCGTTCGGAGTGAATACGCTGTCGACTTATATCTACGATTTTGCCTCGCGCTCACGGGTGGAGGAAACCGGCATTGCATCGCTGATAATTATTTCCGTGGGCATTATTCCGGTTATTCTGGTTATGCGCACAATGCTTGATCGGCGTTAAAGCGTTTCAAGATTTAGAATATCTTGAAGCTCTTGTTTTTGTTGGAATCATTTTGCTCAACCCCGGGGTCGTCAGGACGTCTGGGCAGGGGGAATACCGCAGTTGTTGGTTTTTCCTCCTCCTCACCCGATGCCTGATTTTCGTCAGTTTCTATTTCAGGGGCAATTTTTTCTGATTTTTCACCTTCGCTATTTTCCGCTTTGCCTTCTACGATTTCACTTTTTTCAGGCATCAACTCAATGACATTTGCCTCTTCAACAATATCGGTGGAGACGTCTTCTTCAATAGATGCTTCAGAACTGACCCCCTCAGCAATATCAGTGTCTTTGCTGTCTTCATCGCCAATATTGCCAGCAACAATTGCGCCTGCTGCAACAGCAGCCACTTGCGGTTTGATATTATCGCCATCCGCCAATTGCTCTTTTGCAGGGACTTCAACCAGGGCGGCGGGTATTTGTGGTTTAAGTGGCTCTGCCAAATCACCAATATCAATGGTATCGTTGGAAATCTGCAACTGTTCAACGGGTACTTTCCATTCGAACACATCAATTTCCCCGCTCACAGGTGAAATCGGCAGCCAGGTTTCGCTGGTATAACCTTCCGCCGTCCATTTGGCATCGCGTGGTGCTCGAACTGCTCTTGAGAGCCAGTCGCGCATACGACCGGCATCAGCGTATTCGCCTTCTTCAATGTCAGCCATAATGAGGCAGGCGCGTTCTGTAATGTTGTTGGCAAGAACACTTTTCATAGCCTCACGCGCTGCTTCCCAATCCTTTGCATCCATGGCCGCTTCAGCGATTGCCATATTGCCCTCGGGATGATTGGTGCGCATTTTTGCCAGGTTGCGGGCGCGTTTGAGACGGTCAGTTGCAGAATCGCCCATCCTCAGATGAATATAAGATTGCGCCAGTTCGGGATGCGGCGCCCTTTTCCAGACCGCCTCTATCAGCTTGGAAGCCTTTCGCAGATTATTGCCGCGTACCAGGGCCTTTGCACCAATGACGGCGGCAGGCACCAGATCAGGAGCAAGGCGATGGGCTTCTTTGGCAAGTTTTGCAGCAAGTTCAGGGTTAGTTGGTTCCTCATCAATTGCCCTTGCTGTTAACAATACAGCGCGGTGCCGTTTGGCGGTGTCTTTGTCAATCAGACCAGCGGCGCGGTTTGATTCCAGTGTACCAAGGGCTGCTTCCCAGTCACCGTCCTTTGAGAGATTACGCAGTTTGGCGTTACCGGCCCAGGCCAGTGTCGGGGCCAATTGAGAAGCCTCTTCTGCATAAAGTCGAGAAGCCTCGCGTTCGCCCTCGCGCTCTGCCTCCAGATAAAGTCCGCGCAGGCCCAATAGCTTTGTATCCTCACTGCTCAGCATGGTTTGAAAACGCCCGCGAGCCGCCTCGCGATTACCTTCCAACAGGCAGGTCTGGGCATCGAGCAACTCCACCAGCGGCTCGTTTTTCAGCAGTTTACCGCTTTCTTTCGAAAGGCGCCGCGCTAAATCCTTGTCTCCGGTACCAGCCGCTATCAGGCCTTTTGACAATGCCTGATATCCGCGATCACGGCGGCGGTTGGTAAAATAGCGTGAAAGGAAAGAAGGAAAGCCGATGACACCGCGAAACAGACCCCAGATAAACAGCAACACAAAAAGCAACGCTCCGATGGCGATAACCACTACCATCAGTGAAGTGCGAATATCTTTACCCTGCCAGTTCAACGTTACAACGCCGGGATTATCGGCAATCCAGGCAAAGCCAAATCCCAAGGCCAGAATAATTATAAGGTAGATAAATAAGCGGATCATTGTTTCAAGCTTTCTTCTCTAATCTTTTGCTTCTGCGATGAATGTCCTGGCCTTAACCATCACTGGTTCCGGTTGGCGATTGGACAATTTGCAGGAGTTCAATCATTTGGCGATCAGCCTCCATTCGAAGGCTCAGTTTTTCCATCCAGGATTTTGAAATCTGGCGGGACTGGTCAGGAAGAGCTTTCCATTCGCCAGCAGCAGTTTCAAAATTTCCAGACTTCAGATTGGCAGCGATACGCGAAACAATTGCCTCAGGTGAATCGCCCGGCAGTGCCTCATCAGATGTTATCGTAACCAAAGAACGGATTGATGACATCAGCCGATCGCTTAACCCGGCTTCAGGATTGCTGGAAGCTGCCAACACTATAGCGCTTTGTAAATCGCGAAACTCGTTTAACAGTATTTTGCCGGTGGAAATACCGGTGGTGGCGTAAGGCTTGAGCGATTCAAGTGGTTCAGAAGGCCCCGCAAGGGTTTCCAGAGAAACCAGCGCGGCAGAAAATGGTTCGCCATTGGTGAGCGCAGATTTTAGCGCATTGATGGCAACAGATTTGGCCAGCTTTTCTCCGGTAGCCGCATTTTTCAGCTTTTCATCAAATTTGGAGATGCGCGCCTCCACCTCTTCATCGATTTTTCTGGTAAGTGCAGAAACCTGATTTTTTAGTTCACCAAACTGCGTTGAATTCTGCTTTGCTGACGCTATAACCGGAGCGATGGCGCTATCTATCAATGCACTGATGGCATTGTTGTCGGGTGCCGATGGTTCGGCATTTTCCAGACTTTCAAAACGCGCAGATAGTTCGCTGGTAGATTTTGTCAGCGTATCCAGGCCGGTTTCCAGTTTCTGCAATTGTTCAGTTGCTGCCGATTGCACATTTTCACCGCCAGCAGCTGGCGGTGCATTTTCCAGGGCAGCTATTCGGGTTTCGATAGGTGTCAAATCAATGGTTGGGGCCTGTGTGTTAGTCAGGTTATCCAGCTTGTCCTGCAATTGGGTAATTTTAGCTTCAAGCGGTGCCAGATCGACAGGTGGCATTGCTGGTGCCGACTGGGTGTTTGTTGGCGCACTGCCAATTGAAGGCAGCAGGCCATTATACTGCATTGTTCCAGCGCCCGCGAGCGTTACCAGCCCTCCCACGATACCCGCTGCCGCCAACTTGCCAAAACCGGAATTACCATTCCCGGAGTTTGATGGTTTGCCGAGCGAACCCTCCGGGCTTTTGGCTTTTGTATTGTCAGGCTTCTTGCCTACATCAGATTTCACCGGTTTGCCTGTTGCAGTAGATTTTGATGTAGATTTTCCGACTGACGGGGTAGTGGATGTTTTACCTGTAGCGGCGGTTGCAGCGTTGGAAGATTGTTTTGCGAATTTTACCGCATCACCTTTTTCAGGTGTCGTCTTGCCGGAGGCAGATTTGTTAGCCGAAGTTGTGCTTTTCACTTCACTTGCTTCAAGATCAATCGTCGTTGGCTTCTTCGCCCTGGAAGTTGTTCTTTTGGGAGTGTTGGGTCCACGTGGGGTCGTTGCCATTTATTGTGTCCTTTTATGCCATGTTGGCAGCAGATATTTTCTTTTACGCGCCATATTCCAGAAAGTGGTTCGGGTTGGATATAACAGTCTAGTGAATTCCCCTACGTCATGCAAACCACATAATTTGAAAACGCAATCATTGTTTATCTGATATTTCCTGCAGGCATTTAATCATGGATGTTTCGTTTTTGTCACTAGCAATATAAGTATCTGAACAAAATTTGCGAGGCACTGCAGCGGCGACATTTTGTGAAATTGTCACAAAAACGCGGTTCGAAAGTGCCAAATGCCCCGATGTAGTATCAGTGATATCAAAAAAATGCCCGGCTGTACGTTTTGAGAACAAAAAAACAACCTCAGTAGCAGTCAATGCAGTTAGCAGTTTTTGATGATCAGGGAAAAGCAGATTGTTGGAATATATCTGCCAGTTAGTACAAGATTTTCCAACTGAAGATAATTGAGCGGCAAAATCATAGGAGTGGTTTTTGGCGCAGGGGTAGAGAAAATTCGCTGCTTGAGCAGCGTTAACTGCTCTGCCAAGGGTTTTTGCATCCGCGCTAACATTGGTGATTACACGAAATCCGGCTTTTATTGCGCAGCCTGCTGTATATTCTCCCACGCAATAAACGGGTAAGTTTGTCAGCTGCTCAATAAGCGGGTTTTGTTTCAAGACCCGGGGTCCAAGCGGACTGGTGAAAATCACCGCATCAAACTCACCCGAAGGCAGTGGGTTTTGCAGGTTTTCAATTTCCGATAATGGAAATATCGTTGATTTATAACCTTGTACGGCCAGATTGGCGCGGGTACGCAGGGCTGCACGTTGGTGCCTAATCAGCAAAATTTCGGGTCGTTTTTCCAACAATCAGTTCCAGTCAACGAAAAAATCTTCCCCGGCCTCAGCGCGAAGTTGTTTAGCCGCATCAGCTCCCAGGGCTGCGGCCTCGTGTGCATTGCCGGTGCGTTTAGTCTGATATTGTTTTTTCCCATCTGCACTCAATATCATGCCATGGAAATTCAAATTTCCATCCGCCAGGGTGGCGTGACCCGCCAGAGGGGTACGGCAGGAGCCATCAAGCCCTGCCAGGAATGAGCGCTCGGCAGCAAGCGCGGTGGCTGTATCTGCGTGATTGAGTGGTGCCAACAGTCTTTTTGTTTCCTCATCGCCAACCCGGTTTTCGATACAAATAGCCCCTTGTCCAGGCGCTGGCGGGAATGTCGCTACCGGCAGTTTGGAAGTGATGATGTGTTGCAGGTCAAGGCGGTTCAACCCTGCCTCGGCTAACAGGGTAGCATCAACAACACCCTCTTCAAGTTTGCGCAGGCGTGACTGTACGTTGCCGCGAAAGATGACCGTTTTGATATCCGGGCGCAGGCGGGCAATTAAAGCCTGACGGCGCAGAGACGCTGAACCAATCGTGGCACCGCGCGGCAATGTTTCAATTGTTGTGGCTTTGGGAGAGATAAACACATCACCGGGCGCCTCACGTTCCAAATAACAAGACAGTTCCAGGCCCTCAGGCAGCGCAGTTGGCATGTCCTTGGTTGAATGAACGGCAATATCAATTTCACCATTGTGTAATTGTAGTTCGATTTCTTCCGTAAACAGGCCTTTACCGCCAATTTCTGACAGGGCGCGGTTGAGAATGCGGTCACCTTTGGTGGAGATCACCTTGATTTCAATTCCGATTTTCTCCTGCCCGTGGGCACTGACCAGGCGGTCTCTCACTTCATGAGCCTGGGCGAGCGCCAGTTGAGAGCCACGGGTGCCGATTTTTATCAATAGTTTGCTCAATGCACTTTCCGTTCAGCATTTCAATTAATTGCAGTCTCTGATAGAGGCTTTTGACTACAGGCTTTGAGAATTGGAAACAATGGCTAACACGAATCTAATACTGGGAATTGAGACAAGCTGTGATGAGACAGCGGTTGCGATAGTGTGCCGTGACAGTCAGGCAAAGCCGACAATCCTTTCAAATATCGTCCTAAGCCAGATTGATGAACATGCCGCATTTGGCGGCGTGGTGCCTGAACTGGCAGCGCGCGCCCATTTGAATTCACTCGATTATCTGATTGAAAATGCAATGAAAGATGCGGGCGTTGGTTTTGATGATTTAAACGCCATTGCGGTGACTGGCGGCCCGGGGCTGGTGGGTGGCCTGATTGTCGGTCTGATGAGCGCCAAAGGTTTAGCTGCGGCTCGTGGTCTGCCGCTGATTTGTGTGAACCATCTGGAAGGCCATGCGTTAACTGCGAGACTGACGCACAATCTGGCTTATCCTTACCTGCTGCTGCTGGTATCGGGCGGACATACCCAGATTCTATCTATAGATGGTCTGGGGCAATATCAGCGCTGGGCCAGCACCATTGATGATGCCCTTGGCGAGGCTTTTGACAAGACGGCCAAACTGTTGTCGCTTGGGTTTCCCGGCGGCCCGGCGGTGGAAAAGGCTGCATTGAATGGCAATGCAAAACGCTTTGATTTCCCCCAGCCATTGCGGGGAAAAGATACGCTCAACATGTCCTTTTCCGGATTAAAAACCGCTGTGCGTGTAGCGGCCAAAGAACTGGCTCCGCTCAGCGAGCAGGATGTGGCCGATATTTGCGCATCGTTTCAAAGCGCTGTTGGACATGTACTGGTGAACAGACTGGGGCGGGCGATTGAGCGTTTTGAAAACGAAAATGCTGATATTCGAAATCTGGTGGTAGCTGGCGGCGTGGCGGCCAATCTCTATTTACGCAGTGAAATCGAAAAGCTCTGCCACGAACGTGACTGGCAACTTATTGCACCCCCATTGGAGCTTTGCGGTGATAATGGTGCGATGATTGCCTGGGCCGGGTTGGAGCGTTTTGAAGCCGGTTATACATCTGCAATGAATTTCACACCGCGCTCGCGCTGGCCCCTTGATGAGGTTTCGACAACGCTTGTTGGTGGTGGCAGGCGGGGAGCCAAGGCATGAGCAGCAGCGCTAAAATAGCTGTATTGGGTGCGGGAGCATGGGGTACTGCACTTGGTTGCGCCATGGTTCGCGCCGGACATGAAGTTTTAATCTGGGGACGTAACGAAAGTGTCGTGAGCGAGATTAATGCCGGTAGAAATCCGGCTTACCTGAACAATATCTCTCTTGAGAAAGATCTTACCGCCACTGACAGTCTGCAAAAAGCGGTTAGTGGTGCGCGGGTGATATTATTGGTTATTCCAGCCCAAAGCATCAGTAAGATGGTTGGCGACTTGTCAGCGATTATTGACAACAATCAAATTATCATCGCCTGCGCCAAGGGCATTGAGCAAAAAAGTGGTAAGACACCTGCACAGTTGATTTCCTGCCTGGTCAATTCTGAAAATATTGGCGTATTGTCAGGCCCCAGTTTTGCCAGCGATGTGGCCCGCGCACTGCCAACAGCGCTAACGCTTGCTTTTGATGATATGGCGCGTGCAAAAAAATATGCAGACCTGCTTTCATCTGATAATTTTCGCATCTATGCCAGCAATGATGTCATCGGTGTCGAACTGGGTGGCGCATTGAAAAATGTGCTGGCACTGGCAGTGGGTGCGGCACGCGGCATGGAACTTGGGGCAAGTGCGGAAGCCGCCCTGATTGCACGCGGCTTTAGTGAACTTCGCCATCTGGCTGTTAAAATGGGTGGCAATCGCGAAACTTTGTCGGGCCTGTCAGGCCTTGGCGATCTGGTGCTTACCGCATCATCCACCCAGTCACGAAATTTTTCTTATGGAGTGGCGCTGGGTCGCGGTGAAGATATTGCAGGTTTAGCACTTGCAGAAGGGGTGCACACGGCGCAAATTGCCGGTAAACTGGCCAGGGATATTGGTGTTGAAGCGCCGATTATTCAATCCGTAGGCGATGTATTGGCCGGTAAATTGACGGCGCAGAATGCTGTTCGCCAACTTTTGTCCCGCCCGCTTAAAGCCGAAAATGAATAAAGGAGCCGATGAAATGAAATACTGGTTGTTTAAATCCGAGCCGTTCAAATGGTCCTGGGAGCAGCAAAAAGCCAAGGGGGATGAAGGCGAAGAATGGGATGGTATTCGCAACTATCAGGCGCGCAATAATATGCGGGAGATGAAACTGGGCGACCGTGCATTCTTCTATCATTCACGCGAGGGTCTGGAAGTGGTTGGTGTCGCTGAAATCTGCGCCTTATCCCATCCCGACAGCAAGGCTGACGATGAACGATGGGACTGTGTGGATATCAAAGCGCTTTGCGACATGCCAACAGCCGTAAGCCTGGGCGATATCAAGGCCAATGAAAAACTGGAGGAGATGTCGCTTGTTAAAAATACCCGCCTGTCAGTGCAGCCGGTACTCGAAAACGAATGGATGGAAATCTGCCGGATGGGCGGTCTCAACGGGCAAACCTTAAAGAAACTGTAGTTTGATCATTGTCAAAGATATTCGCTTTGGAGGAGACGGCTATGGACCTTCGCATTATTTGATTGCGGCCCTTTGCCAGGGAATAATGGCCTGGTTGCTGGCCGGTGTAATTGGCCCAGGGCGCGATTATTAGCGGTACTGGAGATTCATGATAATCAAATATTGATTGTCAATGCTGCAATACCTGGCTCAGGAATTGTTTAGTGCGGTCATGTTTAGGGTTTTCAAAAAATTCCTGCGGTGAGGCCTCTTCGACTATCTCACCCACATCCATGAAAATCACACGGTCGGCAACGGCGCGGGCAAAGCCCATTTCGTGGGTAACGCACACCATTGTCATACCATCTTTGGCAAGACTGGTCATGGTTTCCAGCACTTCTGAAACCATTTCGGGGTCAAGTGCAGAAGTTGGTTCATCAAACAGCATTACCTCCGGCTCCATGCATAAAGAACGCGCGATAGCGACGCGTTGCTGCTGTCCGCCGGAAAGCTCGCCGGGAAACTTGTCCGCCTGCTCGGGGATTTTAACACGCTCCAAAATGCGCATGGCAGTTTCACGGGCCTTGGCTTGTGGAACTTTTTTCACCCACATAGGGCCAGCCATGCAGTTCATTGCCACAGTCATATGGGGGAACAGGTTGAAGTGCTGAAAAACCATGCCGACATTGGCGCGAATTTTGCCAACCTCATTCATCTTGTTATGAAGCAGAATTCCCTGCACAGTGATTTCGCCCTTTTGGTGCGCTTCCAGCCGGTTGAAGCAGCGTATCATTGTGGATTTGCCTGACCCTGACGGCCCGCAAACAACAATGCGCTCGCCTTTGTGGACAGTGAGATTTATATCCTTGAGAGCCTGGAAATCTCCATACCACTTGCTGACATTGTTAGCTTTAATAATGACCTCGCTCATTTGCTGGTCCTCTTGCCGTAATGTTTTTCGATACGCGACTGGATAAGCTCCAGGCAGATTGACATCATCCAGTATATTAGTGCAACGGTTATCAGCATTTCCATATGTTGGAAGGTTTTCTGGCCCAGTGTTCGAGCCAGGAACATCAGTTCCCACACGCCGATTACTGAAACAAGAGAAGAATCCTTCAACATGGCGATAAACTGGTTGCCGGTGGGCGGAATGATTACCGGCAGCGCCTGGGGTAAAATCACCTTGCGCATGGTCAGCGAAAATCCAAACCCGATAGAGCGCGAAGCCTCCCATTGGCCACGGTCAATCGACTGAATGCCTGCGCGGAAAATCTCGGTCATATAGGCACCATAACAAAGTGACAGCGCCAAAATACCCGCTGGCACCGCATCGACAACAAACCCCAATTGCGGCAGGCCCAGATAGATCAGATAAACCTGCATTAAAAGCGGTAACCCTCGGAAAAACGAGGTGTAAAAACTGGCAATCGCATAAGCGAATCCATTGGTGGATAGCTTTGCCACCGCACCGATTATGGCGATTATAGATGCAATGAAAATTGAAATTGCCGAGACGTACAGCGTTGTCACCACGCCTTGCGTAATCAAAAAGGGTAGTTTTTGGGCAATGAATGAAAAGCTGAGATCGAAGGTGTAAAAGAAACTGAGGAACAAAATCAGTAATTCCACCCAAACTACAGCTATCTGCGCGCCGAGTGGCAAAAATCCGATCAATACAATATTGACAACAAACAGAATTGAAACAACCAGGGCAACAGCAAAGCGGCCATAGAGCCCACTTTGGGCCGGATCCCCGATCGCCGGTCGCAACAGATCACCAAAAATAGTACCTGTCAGATCAATTGTAAAAAACAGTAGAAATACGGCTGCAAACAAACCGGCGACAAACAAAGGCTTGTGGACCAGTTTATCCCCTTCAACTGTATCAGGAAATAACATGAAGGCGCCTGCGAGATAAATTGCAGGCATCAAAGCGTATTACAATATGCACAATTATTCCTGTCCATGATGGCGGGAATGAAATTCTAATTTTTAGTTGAAACAGCCCGCAAAACCCAATTTATAATTATTTTGCCTGGCGACCACTTTAGCCGCCAGGCGATATTCAGTAACGGATTATTTGCTTTTCGAATAATCGACGCCGTACCATTTGACGGAAAGCTTGCTCAGCGTGCCATCAGCTTTCATTGCATCAATTTCTGCCCGAGTAATTTCTTTGTCGGCAAAATAATCAGCTTCCATAGACTTATCCCAATCAGGATATGCAGTCGAATAATATACTTTTAAGTAGTCTGCCATTTGAGGCTGAGAGGTAGCATACAACCTTTGTGCCCATGCAAGTGCCTGATCTATACCTTTTTGGTACATTGAATCTGCATCGCCTGTTTTTAAGCCA
>JAKISV010000022.1 GCA_021648425.1 Rhizobiaceae bacterium | reverse complement strand
CAAAATTGAGATCACTCAGGGCATCTTCCAGTTTGTCGTGCACACTGGCCGCATCAATAATCCAGTCGCCCTTGGTGGCTGAAGATCGCGCCTTGGCATTGGGCCACCCGTCACGCGGATCAAAAATCCGCAAATCAGGCAGGGCAAAATTTGCCATCGCCCGCGCCGCCGTGCCTATATTTTCGCCAAGTTGCGGGTTGACCAATATGATACTGGGGGTTTTGGACATCAGGGAATTCACATTTCAACTGTTGATAAAGTTGCTACCCCCATAAGCCAAATGTTGGGTTTGATCAATGCGCGATGCTCTGCTACACACGGCCCGACAATGCAACTCCCCTCACAAGAAAGGCACTTTTCCCAATGAGCAAAATCAAGGTCAAAAATCCGGTAGTTGAACTGGACGGCGATGAAATGACCCGGATCATCTGGCAATTTATCAAGGAAAAGCTGATCCACCCCTATCTTGATGTTGATTTGCACTATTACGATCTGGGTATTGAGGAACGCGACCGCACCGATGACCAGATTACCATTGATGCCGCCAATGCCATAAAAAAACACGGCGTAGGCATAAAGTGCGCCACCATCACGCCCGATGAGGACCGGGTTGAGGAATTTGGCCTCAAGCAAATGTGGCGCTCGCCCAATGGTACCATCCGCAACATTCTCGGCGGGGTAATTTTTCGCGCCCCGATCATCTGTTCAAACGTCCCACGTCTGGTACCCGGCTGGACGCAACCCATTGTCGTTGGCCGCCACGCCTTTGGTGATCAATACCGGGCCACCGATTTTCGCTTTCCCGGCCCCGGAAAACTGACAGTAAAATTTGAAGGTGAAGACGGCAAGGTGATTGAAAAAGAAGTGTTTCAGGCTCCCGGCTCCGGCGTTGCCATGGCCATGTACAACCTCGATGATTCCATCCGCGATTTCGCCCGCGCCTCAATGAATTACGCTCTGGCGCGTAAAGTTTCCTGCTACCTTTCGACTAAAAACACCATTCTCAAAGCCTATGACGGACGCTTTAAAGACATCTTCGAAGAGGTCTACGAAAGCGAATTCAAGCAATCCTATGCCGATGCAAAAATCATCTACGAACACCGGTTGATCGACGACATGGTGGCTGCATCATTGAAATGGTCTGGCGGCTATTTATGGGCATGCAAAAACTATGATGGTGACGTGCAGTCTGACACGGTCGCCCAGGGGTTTGGTTCACTTGGCCTTATGACATCGGTTCTTATCAGTCCAGATGGCAAAACCGTGGAGGCGGAAGCCGCACACGGCACGGTGACGCGCCACTATCGCCAACACCAAAAAGGCGAAGCCACATCGACCAATTCAATCGCTTCCATTTTTGCCTGGACGCGGGGCCTGGCTCACCGTGCCAAGCTTGATGACAACAAGGCACTGGCTAAATTTGCGCTTACCCTGGAAAAAGTCTGCGTCGATACAGTGGAAACCGGTTTTATGACCAAAGATCTGGCATTGCTGATTGGCCCGGATCAGCCATGGTTGTCGACTACAGGCTTCCTCGATAAAATTGATGAGAACCTGCAAAAAGCCGTGGGCTAGAGCATCTTATTTCAGCGGCAGGTATATTTTAGTCAGAAGTTGCGCTGGTGGTGTATCGCGCGGGCTGTTGAGATATTTGTCAAACCCCGGTGCATCACGCACTTCGCGGCCTGAGTTCTTCAGCCAAACGTTGTAAAACCATTCATAATACTGCCCCAGATTAGAATAAGGTCCGCTCACTCCTAAAACCGCATATTCGCCACCGGCCAATTGATATTGCGTCATTGTTTCTGAAATAGGTTGATTATCATCAATGATCACGCCGGCATAAGCGGTCAACTGATCTTGCGGCGTTAGGGCGGGGTCATCGTGGTAGATTGCAACATTTACCGGTTCAGCTATATTATGCCCCGCCGCATATAAATGGCGGAACATTTTCTCGAATGCCTTGCCGATTTCCATATAAGGCCCGGTGTGTTCAAACCCGACCAGTGTAAATTGGTTGATGTTTTCAATTGAGATATCGAAACTATCATTGTGAATATCACTTACTTTTCCAATATCTGCTGTTAACGCCGCATTGGTACGAAATCTGCCCGGTGCAATACCATAGGCACCTTTGAAAGTGTGGTTGAATGATTGCAGATTTGGATAACCCGCCCGTTTGGCAATTTGCAATACCGGCATTTGTGAATGGGTCAGATCACCTGCTGCACGATGCAGGCGCAGGCGTTTAACTGTGGCAGCAATGGTTTCACCATAAACCGCGTGATAAATCCGGTGCCAGTGATAGGGAGAAAGGCAGGCTATTTCTGCAAGTCTGACCATATCCAAATCATCATCAAGATTGGCGTAAATGTAGTCGGAAACACGCGCCAGACGTTTTTCATAATTCGCCCAGACTTTGTTTTTAGTCATCGCTGCAAACTCGTTTGTAACAACTCATTTGCGTAATTATATCGCAATTTCCGGATGTATAGTACAGCTACTCAATCCATCGGCTGGCGAATAATCGTTCTCCATTTTTCAGAAGCGGCTTTTCTGATGTCGCTTAGATATATTTCATGATGTTTGCCACGCAGTGCGCTTGTGCCATCGATGAACGCATGCACCTTTTCCACCGTCGGACCTTCTTCAGAAAACGGACCAATGTGCAAAATTTGCGAACATTTACCTTCATCAAATTTTTCAAACCGCAACAGCGGCAATGCAGGCGGGTTTTTTTTCGTTTTTACACTTTCCATGGCTTCTGCAACCATTTCACCGGTTATGAAATCCGGCTGCATCATCATCATCGTCCATTTCCAGGCGGCCTTGTCGTCAACTGAGAAATTTTCCATATCATCAGCCCACCATAGCCCTTCCAATGGCATGACACCGTAATCTATTGCCATTGGGCCTTTCTTGACCATGAATTTCAAGGCATATGAAACAGGATAGAGCGCTTCAATAGATTGGGCATAGGATTTCGAGCCCGGCTCGCCTTCCCCGTCAACCATCAGATAATTCATTGCGGGCACAACAACCTGAACAACTTCTTTGGCTGTTGGGCCGTAGAGGTGTTTAAGTTTCTTTTTGAAATCAATTTTTTCCATGGCAATACCTCAGCCGGGTTGGTTTGAAACATGGTGCAAACAAAACACAATCTGAATTGAAAAATCCTGCTCTATTTCTCTATTGCCGCCTCGATTGCTGCAATCGCTTCGTCAATCTTTGCGCCATCGGGGCCACCAGCTTGTGCCATGTCCGCGCGCCCGCCCCCGCCTTTACCGCCGACGATGGCTGATGCGATACGAACAAGATTAACTGCATCATGATTGGCACATAAATCGTCGCTGACACCAACAACAATAGCGGCTTTTCCCTCTTCGCTGACACTGGCAATTACTGCGATGCCTGAGCCCATTGATTTTTTGGTATCATCCACCAGCCCTTTGAGGTCTTTGGCTGCAATATTTTCAACAACCCGGCCTGAAAATTTAATGCCTGAAATTTCTTTGACATTATTGTCGCCAGAAGTGCCCCCCGAACCAAGCGCCAGCTTTTTCTTGGCTTCAGTCAATTCGCGCTCCAGCCGCTTTCGTTCTTCGATCAGTGAAGCAACGCGACTGTGGGCTTTATTGGGTGGGACTTTCAACAGGGAAGCAATATCTTTCAACCCGTCTTCTTGTAGTTCAAGATAATCCAACGCGTGTTTAGCAGTCAACGCTTCCAGGCGGCGAACGCCTGCTGATACAGCACTATCACTCAAGGTTCTGATCAGGCCGATTTCGCCGGTATTATTCACATGGGTGCCACCGCACAATTCCAGTGAATATGTCTCACCGGCTTTTTTCCCTTCAATTGCAGTTCCCATCGAAACCACACGCACTTCATCGCCATATTTTTCACCAAACAATGCCATGGCCCCTGCTTCAATCGCATTATCAACAGCCATTAACCGGGTATCAACCGCAGATGTCTGGCGAACGATATTGTTGGCTATATCTTCAACTCTTGCCAACTCATCACTGGACAATGGCTTGGGATGAGAAAAATCAAAACGCAGGCGGTCCGGTGCGACAAGCGAACCTTTTTGGGCCACATGTTCACCTAAAACCTGGCGCAGCGCTTCATGCAGCAAATGGGTTGCTGAATGGTTGGCGCGAATATCTTTGCGGCGGGTGTGATCAACGTCGAGTTCAACCGCCATGCCAGACGACAATTCGCCTTTTATAACTTTTCCAAAATGGACATGCAGCCCCTCACCCTTTTTTTGCGTATGGGTAATTTCAACTTCTCCGCCATCAAAACGCATGATGCCCGCATCACCAACCTGACCACCGGATTCGCCATAAAACGGTGTCTGGTTGACTATGATTGCGATGTCCTCACCATCTTTGGCGCTGTCTGCTTCTTTACCACTGACAACGATTGCCTGAACAATCGCTTCTGCTTTTTCAGTGTCATAGCCCAGAAATTCTGTTGCCCCTTCACGTTCGCGAATGACAAACCAGATTTTTTCATCGCTAATATCACCCGAACCGCTCCAGGCGGCTCTGGCTTCTTCTTTCTGGCGGGCCATGGCCTGGTTAAATCCCGTTTCATCAACGCTGATACCGCGTCTGCGCAGGGCATCCTGGGTAAGATCGAGGGGGAAACCATACGTGTCGTGCAATTTAAAGGCAGTGTCACCGGCAAGTTCATCGCCCTCTTTCATCGCGGCAGTGGCATCATCAAGAAGACCAAGCCCGCGTTCAAGAGTTTTGCGAAAACGCGTTTCTTCAAGCTGCAACGTATCGGTAATCAGCGCTTCACCGCGTATCAGTTCAGGAAACGCCACTCCCATTTGTCCCAACAGTGCTGGCACAAGGCGGTACATCAACGGTTCATTCATGCCCAACAAGCTGGCATGGCGCATGGCGCGGCGCATGATACGACGCAGCACATAACCACGCCCCTCATTGGAAGGTAAAACCCCATCTGCAATCAGGAAAGACGAGGCGCGCAGGTGATCTGCAATCACCCGGTGGCTTACCTTGTTTGCACCCTCAGCTCTGGTGCCGGTCACCTCTTCGCTGGCCGCAATCAGTGCCTGGAACAGGTCAATATTATAATTATCATGGGTGCCCTGCAAAACCGCCGCCATGCGTTCCAGTCCCATACCGGTGTCGATGGATGGTTTTGGTAAATCTTCGCGAATGTCAGCGTTGATCTGCTCATATTGCATAAATACCAGGTTCCAGATTTCAATAAACCGGTCGCCATCTTCATCAGCAGAACCCGGTGGCCCGCCGGGAATTTTGTCGCCATGGTCATAAAATATCTCTGAGCACGGCCCGCAAGGTCCCGTGTCGCCCATCGCCCAGAAATTATCATGGGTGGCGATACGAATTATTCTTTCTTCCGGCAGTCCGGCGATTTTTTTCCATAAATCAAAGGCTTCATCGTCCGTATGATAAACCGTTACCAACAGCTTATCTTTATCCAGACCAAATTCTTTGGTCAGCAGGTTCCAGGCCAGTTCGATGGCCCGTTCCTTAAAATAATCACCAAAGGAAAAATTACCCATCATCTCAAAAAATGTATGGTGGCGAGCCGTATAGCCGACATTATCCAGATCATTGTGTTTGCCACCGGCACGCACACATTTTTGAGACGTAACAGCTCTTTTGTAATCGCGTTTTTCAAGGCCGGTAAAAACGTTTTTAAACTGAACCATACCCGCATTGACAAACATCAAAGTGGGATCATTGCGCGGCACAAGCGGGCTTGAGGCCACGATTTCATGACCGTTGGCTTTGAAATAATCAAGGAATGTGGAGCGAATATCGTTTGCGCTACTCATGGTGCTTCCTGTTTGGATGGTTTTCCAGTATCAATTGCTTCGCTTTTAGCTGGGCAATTGTTGCCTGTCCAGCAGCACGGGTGCGAAGGCTGGTATTGTGGCAAATGGACAAAATCCAAACCATTATAGTTTGCAAAACAAACTCTAAAGCCGATAGGCTGTTTCCCCATGGTGGGAATAATCAAGCCCTTCGATTTCTTCCTCTTTTGTACTGCGCAATCCAACCACCATTTTTGTAAGATAAACAATCGCAATTGTTGCAATCGCCGACCACACGATAGTGAATGAAACTCCGATAATCTGCACCCAAAGCTGGCTTGAGATTGTCATCCCTTCAGCAAGACCTGTGCCGCCTAAGCCAGTCGATGCCAGTAGCACCAGCAATATAGTACCGGTGGCACCTCCCACTCCGTGCACGGCCAGAACATCAAGTGATTCATCAATTTTAAGTCTCATCTTCACCAGATCGACAGCGACATAACACAATATGCCACCAACAAGGCCAAGGATAACACCGCCCAGCGGCCCAACGGTGCCCGAAGCCGGTGTAATTGTCGCCAGACCGGCGATGGTGCCGGTTACCAGTCCCACAAGGCTGGGTTTGCCAAACCTGATTTTTTCAATCACCAGCCAGACAATTGATGCGGTGGCAGCAGAAAGGTGAGTAACCAGCATCGCCATCGCCGCACTTTGATCGGCAGCTACCGCAGAACCGGCATTGAATCCAAACCAGCCAACCCACAACAAGCTGGCACCGATCATTACCATCCAGGGCGCATGGGGTGGAGAAAGACGGGAAGGAAAACCAATTCTTGGTCCCAGAATTACAGCGATAACCAGCGCGGATACACCCGCAGTGACGTGAACAACAATGCCACCGGCAAAATCAATAACACCCATCTGGGCAAGCCAGCCACCACCCCAAACCCAGTGAACCACCGGCACATAGACCAGTAACAGCCACAGCACAGTAATCATCATGACTGCGCCAAATTTGATGCGCTCAACAAATGCACCAACCATCAATGCCGGAGTAATGATGGCAAAAGTCATTTGGAACATGGCAAACAGCGACTCGGGCAGTGTGCCGGTTAAAGTCTCACGATCAATCCCGAGCAGGAATATCCGTGAAAATCCGCCAATCCAGTCGTTTCCTTCAGTAAATGCCAGGGAATAACCCACACCAAACCAGACCAGGGAGGCCACCGCCGCAATGGCAATACAATGCATCAGTACAGACAAAAGATTGCGCGATTGCACCAGCCCCCCATAAAACAGTGCCAGCCCCGGCAAGGTCATCAACAAGACCAGGGCGGTTGATGTTAAAATCCATGCGGTATCGGCGGGGTTCATGGCAAATCTCCAAGATGCAATTCGAATTTGCCTATAAAACGGGTATTATTTCGATTTTCAATGGTAATTATGAAAACAATGACCAATTGCCGCATAATAATTGTGCGCAAAGGCGGTCTTGCCTAATTAATAGGCAGAAACAGATCAAGGTATTTGTAAATAGTCTAGAACCCACAACCCCGCGCTCATTCAGCCAAAGGCGATAGCGCCAGCAAGCGCGCTCAATTAGCCGAAGGCGATAGCGCCAGCAAAATGGCGGAGAGGGTGGGATTCGAACCCACGGTACGCTCACACGCACGCCGGTTTTCAAGACCGGTGCATTCGACCACTCTGCCACCTCTCCAGTGTAGTGGTATCGATTGGGCTTAGATGCGCTATTCGCGAGGAATTTTCAAGAGCAAAATTACAAAGAAAAGCATGTGATAACCAACAAAAAAGGGCCGGCAGTTTGCCGGCCCCAACAGGGTTATATTGTTACCTGCAACTTACTCCGGCAGCTTGTCATCAACGCCTTTGACGTAGAAGTTCATGCCGAGCAATGTGCCAACTTCCGCCACTTCACCCGCTTTCAGCCACTCGGTGCCATCCTGCTTGGTGATTGGGCCGGTAAAGGGTTTAAATTCCCCGGACTTGATTTTGGCAATGGTTGCTTCGCCCATAGCCTTCACATCGTCAGGTACATTGGTGATTGGAGCCATGTGGACCAGTTCTTCATCCATGCCCCCCCAGGTATCTGTAGATGTCCAGGTGCCATCCATTACCGCTTTAACGCGCTCAATATAATAGTCATCCCAGTTATCGATAATTGATGTCATCTGGGTTTTTGGCCCAAACTTGATCATGTCTGAAGCCTGACCAAATGCCAGAATGCCGCGCTCAGCTGCTACCTGCATCGGTGCAGTTGAGTCAGTGTGCTGGGTTAAAATATCCACGCCCTGGTCAATCAGGGTTTTAGCAGCATCAGACTCCTTGCCCGGATCAAACCATGTGTTTACCCAAACCACTTTCAATTTGAAATCAGGATTGATTGACTGCGCGCCTAAAGTGAAAGCATTGATGCCACGTACAACTTCCGGAATTGGGAAAGATGCAATGTAGCCTGCCACACCTGTTTTAGACATTTTTGCAGCAATCTGTCCAAGTACGTAACGTCCCTCATAAAACTTTGAGGAATAGGTGGACACATTGGGAGATTCACGTTTGTAGCCGGTTGCGTGTTCAAATTTCACATCTGGAAATTTCTTGGCAACTTTGTTGGTAGCATCCATGTAGCCAAATGATGTTGTGAAAATGATAGAACAGCCTGAACGCGCAAAACGCTCAATGGCGCGAGCCGCATCGGCACTTTCAGGTACGTTTTCAAGGTATGCAGTTTCAACACCTAGAGCTGCCTCAACTGCCTTGCGGCCTACATCATGTTGATAGGTCCAGCCAAAATCACCAGTTGGTCCGATATAGACGAAACAGGCTTTGGTTTTGTCTTTGGCAGCCATAACAGATGGCGTAAAACTTGCCACCATGGCGACTGACAGCCCTATGGCTGCAATCATTGAAGTTGTTTTTTTCATTGTTTTCCCTTTCGTTTGGAATTTTCTAAGTGCTTGTAGTTACCGGTCCGGTACAAATCCTTTGCCCAATGAAGCCGGTGTGTTGATGAGAGTCAATCGACGGTTGCGTGAAATAATAACCAGAACCACAATTGTCGCAATATAAGGAAGAGACGACAGGAATTGTGACGGTATCGCTTTGATCAGTTCTGCCAGATAAAACAGCCAGGATGGCAGGAATGTCAGGGAATTGATGTCAATCGCCTGAATGTGCAGTTGAGCAATGGTGACCGCACCAAACAGATAGGCACCCACCAGAATTCTAAAGGGCCTCCAGGAGGCAAACACCACCAGCGCCAGGGCAATCCACCCCCTGCCCGCCGACATGCCTTCCACCCACTGAGGTACATAAACCAGTGCCAGATGCGCGCCTGCAAGCCCCGAACACGCTCCACCAAACATCACCGCCAGATAGCGAATTTTGATAACATCAATACCCAGCGAATGGGCTGATTTGTGGTTGTCACCCACTGAGCGCAAGGTCAGCCCTGCTCTGGTTTTAAACAGGAACCAGTTGATGGCAATCAGCAACGCAATCGAGAAATAGAATATTGCGTCCTGGGAAAACAAAAGCTTACCCACGAGTGGTAACTCAGACAGGAATGGAATAACAATCGGGAACATTTTTACCCCCGGTTGCCCGACAAAACCTTCGCCAATCAGGCCGGATAATCCAAGGCCCAATATCGTCAGCGCCAACCCGGTGGCCACCTGATTGGCAACCAGAGTAAGTGTCAAAAAAGCAAACAATAATGAGAATAACGCGCCTGCAGCTATGCCGCCAAGAGCGCCCAGATAAGCAGAGCCGGTGAGTTGCGCCACGGCAAAACCCGATACCGCCCCCATAATCATCATGCCTTCAACGCCCAGATTAAGCACGCCGGAACGCTCGGTTACCAGTTCACCCAATGCAGCAATCATCAAGGGAGTGGCGGCTGTAAAAATAGTCAGTAGAATTGCTTCTGTCATCAACATGTTGCTGCCTCCTCTCTATTCAGGTTTGCGCACTGCGCTTGGTGGAACGGATGAATTTGATTTTGTAATGAATTAGCGTGTCACTGGCGAGTACGAAAAACAACAGCACCCCTTGAAATACGCGTCCGACTTTGTCTGAGATTCCCAGTGAAATCTGAGCGGCCTCTCCTCCCAGATAGGAAAGGGCAAGAATTAACCCTGCCGCTAATACTCCAAGCGGGTTTAGCCGACCCAGAAATGCGACAATGATTGCCGCAAAGCCGTATCCAGGCGAAATAGTGGGTTGCAGTTGTTTTATAACACCCGTGATTTCTGAAATTCCCGCCAGCCCCGCTAAAGCACCTGAAATCAGGAAGGCAACCATCGTCATTTTTTTAGCACTGAAACCCGCAAACCTGCCCGCGCGAGGCGCCTGCCCGATTACCTTTACCTGAAACCCTTTGAGCGTTTTACCCATCATGAACCAGGCTATAAATACAACAATTAACGCCAGCACCGCACCATAGTGTGCAGGCCCCGATGACGGGAATATTTCAGGCAAAGTCTGCCAGTCGGTGAATGTTCGGCTTTCTGGAAAATTGTAACCTTCGGGGTTACGCCAGCGCCCGCGCACCAGCCAGTCAAGAAAGAGCTGCGCCACATACACCAGCATCAACGAAGTCAGGATTTCATTGGCACCAAACCGGTTTTTGAAAAATGCCGGAATGGCTGCCCATGCAGCTCCACCGGCCATGCCCATCAGCAATATCAAAATCAACACCCACCAGCCGGTCAGTTCGGGATACATAATTGGCAGTATAGAGCCCGCCACCGCCCCCATCACCAATTGACCTTCTGCGCCAATATTCCAGTTATTGGATGAAAAACACACGGACAAACCAACAGCAATCAGCACCAGTGGCGTTGCTTTGATAATCAGTTCATGCACAGACCAGATTTCAGTCAGGGGTTCTATAAAAAACGAATAAAGCGCATTGATCGGGTTGAGGCCCAGGGCCGTGAACATAATCACTCCGGCAATCAGCGTCAGGCCAAGCGCAATAAATGGCGAAAGCACAGAAAACAGCTTTGAATGGGCCGCACGGCGTTCAAGTTCAATGCGCATAACAATCACCCATGACCAAGGCCCCCCATTTTCAAACCGATATCCTCACGCGTAATAGTCTCGGCATTTTCCGGTTCTGACAGGCTGCCATCACTCATTACGGCGATGCGATCTGAAATCTCCATGATTTCATCCAGATCCTGAGAAATAACCACAACCGCCGAACCCGAACGGGCCAGATCGATAACAGCCTGCCTGATTTTTTGTGCAGCCCCCGCATCAACGCCCCAGGTGGGTTGGTTGATCACAAGAATAGATGGCTGACGATCAAGTTCGCGACCCATGATAAATTTTTGAAGATTACCGCCCGACAACGAAGAGGCATCAGGGTCCTCACCGGATTTGCGCACGTCCATTTCTTCCACGATACGTTTTGTTACCTGCCTGGTGACATTTTTTCGAATAACGCCCAGAGACCCCATGCCAAGAAAAGTCTGTGCGTCAGAACCATGGCGGGCAAGAACCAGATTTTCACTCAAACTCAAATCGGGAACCGCGCTGTGACCCAATCGTTCTTCTGCTACAAAAGCGGCACCCAGCTTGCGCCTGCCGGTAATTCCCAGCGTTCCACAATCATTTCCGCGCATGCGTATATCGCTGTTTTGCAAAGACAATGTCTCGCCAGATACGGCATCAAATAATTCACTTTGCCCATTGCCTGCCACACCGGCTATTCCCACTACCTCGCCTGCGCGTACTTTGAGATTGACGTCTCGCAGTGCGATGGCAAATGGTGTGGGAGCGGGTTGGTTTACATTGTTGAGTTCAAGCAGCACATCTCCAGCACTTGTGGTAACTGCAGCGCGCGATACATCGCCCACTTCTTCACCCACCATCGGGTTTGCCAGAGAAGCGGCAGTCTCATTTGCCGGTGTACATTCACCCACCACCTTACCATGGCGAAGGATTGTCGCGTGATCGCACATTTGACGCACCTCATCGAGGCGATGTGAAATGTATAGTATTGAACGTCCTTCCGATTTTAACCGCGCCAAAGTCTCAAACAGATTGTCAGCCTCCTGTGGGGTCAAAACAGAAGTAGGTTCATCCAGTATGATCAATTCCGGGTTTTGCAGCAGGCACCGCACAATTTCGACCCGTTGACGCTCACCAACTGACATATCGCCAATTATTGTATCGGGTTGCAGTGGGAGACCGTATTCTTCCGAGACTTCACGGGCCTTTTGCCCAATGTCGCGCAAATCATTTTCCTTGCCCAGAGAAAGCGCGATATTCTCAGCGACGCTTAGAGAATCAAACAGCGAGAAATGCTGGAACACCATACCAATACCGGTATTGCGGGCCTGGGAAGGGGTAAGGATTTCCACGCGATTTCCGTGCCAGACAATTTCACCGCCATCAGGTTGCAGTGAACCATAGAGCATTTTTACCAGGGTGGATTTGCCCGCACCATTCTCCCCAAGCAGTGCATGTATTTCACCCTTGGTGACTTTTAAACTGACAGCATCATTGGCCACAAGATCACCAAATTTCTTGGTGATTGAGCGCACTTCCAACATCGTGTCCCCTGATTGCGACCCGACATTGTCCTCCACAATGGCATCGTTTTTGTTCATCAGTGGAATTGACGCAGGTTTTCGAAAGAAAATCCAGCCAAAAAGGGGAATTTCACAATTTTCTTTACCAAACAGTAAAAACTATTTCAGGCTACCCATCAATTGCAGGACGAAACCAACGCAAAACAAATAGAGGCTGCTTGCTATTATTATCAGATCTACAATCAAGGGCGCATCAAGATCATACCAGATAGCAATAATGCCACAGATACTCCACGCAGCAAAAATTGCCAGGGTGGGAATACGCCATGTTTTCACCCTTACCGGATGGACAAAAATCACCGGCACAAATGTCAGCCCGGCCGCAATCAGTATGATTGCCATTGAAAATATCGGATTGGGAGAAATTATAAACAAAGTGAAAACCACCATATTCCAGGTGACCGGAAATCCGACAAATCCATAATCCTCACTCTTCATCCGGGTGTCGGCATAATAAATTGCGCTGGTAATGACAATTATTGCTGCGCTGGCAAAAGAGGCATACTTGCCTAAAAGCCCGCTTTGATAAAGGGCAAATGCCGGTAACATCACATAGGTAAAATAATCAATTACCGCATCCAGCGTTTCGCCCGACCAGTAGGGCCACCACTTTTTCACTTCGAGTTTTCTCGCCAGCGGTCCGTCAATGCCATCAACCAGCAGTGCCACACCCATCCATAAAAACATTTCTGGAAAACGAAACTCTGCAGCTGCCACCAGCGCCAGAAACGCAAAAAACGCTCCTGACGCGGTCAGAATATGAACGCCAAATGCCCATAGTGCATTTTTGGAAATTCCGAACAAAACGTTCTAACCCATAACCTTGATATATATCATTGCGTTGTCCCTGTTTTGCCATTTCTTAAAATAGTTGGCAAGCGACTGTCAATTTAACGCGGCGACAATTATATTGTTAAACGTACCCTACATCATAAAAGGCGCATATTCATGGCCCGAACAACAAAACACAAGTTAATCATTGCAGGCGGCGGTCTGGCCGGGCTGACATTGGCCAATGCTGTGGCCCAATCAGGAATAAATGTAGCGCTGGTTGCTCCCGTAATACCGCAACCAGATGGGCGAACCACGGCGCTGCTTGCCCACAGTGTTGATTATCTGAAAAAAATAAATGTCTGGGAGCGAGCACTTCCAAAAACGGCAGCCATGACCTGTATCAGAATTATTGATGATACGCGCAGGCTGCTTCATGCCCCGGAAATTTTGTTTAAATCCAGTGAAATCGAATTAGATCAGTTTGGCTTTAATATCCAGAACAAGGATCTTAGTGCCGCTCTTACGGATTCCCTGAAAAAATACAAAAACTTCTCACGCATAGACGGAAAAATTTCCGACGCGGTTGAGAATGATGAAAATGTTTCCATCATTCTGGAAAACGGCGAAAAACTGGAATGTGAAATTCTGGTTGGTGCAGATGGCCGTAACTCAACCGTGCGCAAACTTGCAGAAGGTGGAAGCGGCATTGCTGTTCGTCAATGGCGTTATCCGCAAAGCGCTATCGTTCTCAATTTCTCCCATACCCTGCCCCACGATGACACCAGTACAGAGTTCCACAATTCAAGCGGACCCTTTACCATTGTGCCGCTGGAAACAAATATATCCAGCCTGGTATGGGTGGTTAAGCCTGAAATGGCCGAAGAGATTATGAGCCGTCAGCACCGGGAACTGGAACTTGAAATTGAACAACAGATGCATTCAATTCTTGGTAAAATCAAAATAGTCACAGACATCCAGTCTTTTCCCTTGAGCGCCATGAATGCCAAAAAAATGGCTTCCGGCCGCTTTTTTCTGGTGGGTGATGCCGGTCATGTATTTCCACCTATCGGGGCCCAGGGTTACAATCTGGGGATCAGGGATATCGAAGACTTAGCGGCAATGATTTGCGCGCAAACCAGTGAAAGACTGGCAGTTGAAAATATCGCTTCGCGTTATAATGCAAAACGCCGGGGCGATGTATTAGCGCGAACCGTTTCTGTGGATTTGTTGAACCGCTCTTTACTGTCTGATTTTTTACCCGTTCAATTGCTGCGAACCAGCGGCATTATTGCTTTGACGCAAAGCAAAACATTTCGCAAAATGATGATGCGTGAAGGTGTGTCTCCCGGAACTGGATTTGGCACTGGATATAAAGTATTTGGCGAGGCGTTGCAGAATATACCGCGTTTTTTTCAGCCTTCTAAAAACCACTCTTGAAATAATACAAAACCAGCGTCAGCGTAAATACACTGGTAATAGTAGATACAATGACGGCACTTGATGCGCGCTCGCGCCAGATACCATATTGTTCAGCAATGACAAATACGTTGGTCGCAGCGGGCAAGGCAGCCATTAACACCGCCGTCTGGATGAAAATCGGTGAAAAATCTCCAAGCGATGTCAACATCCAATAAACCAGTAACGGGTGCACAATCAGTTTTATCGGCACCAGATAGCCCAGTTCGACCGGCACCCTCTTTAACGGTCGCAGAGCAGCGGTGACACCCATCATAAATAAAGCACAAGGAGCCGCAGCAGCAGCCAGCAATTCCAGTATGCGGGCAATTGGCATAGGCGGTACATATTCTAATGCAGCGGCAGAAAATCCGGCAATAGTCGCCAGAATAAACGGGTGGCTGATGATTTTCCAGCCGATCTTGGCAAACAATGCCCCATACCTGGTTTTGCCACCATCTTTACCCTGCTCTTTGAGCGCCATTAACAAAGGTGCAAGCGTGAAGTGCAGTGCATTATCGAATGAGAAAATCATGGCAGCGGGAGCAATCGCAGCCGGTCCAAATGCCACCAGCGCCAGCGGCGGCCCCATATAGCCCACATTGCCATAGGCCCCGGCAAAACCCTGAATGGTGGCCTCACCAACATCCGTGTCTCGATTTTTAATATAACCGCGTGCGGAAGCAATAAAAAAGCACAGGCAAAATATCAGCAATGTCGCAAGCGTGGTCAGGGCAATGAAACGCAGACCTACAAAGTCACTCAGGGGTGTCTTGGACAACAGATTGAAGAACATCGCGGGTAGCGCAATATAGATCACAAAAAAATTGAGCCAGGCCAACCCTTCCAGGGGCAGTTTGGCAATTCTACCCGCGCCATAGCCCAGCACCATCAGGCCAAACAACGGAGCAATCAGTGCGGTAATCTGCAACATCTTTATCTAACTGCCATTGGTAGTGACCAACTTATCGTTGATGAAACTTTGTTCCCAGCCATTTATCACATGTTTTCACAATCGCAATATATTGCGCGATAGCTTCTAATAATAGTTGGAATTAGGGTTTTGAATAGCTATGATGGCATCGTTATGCAAAATTGGAATATTGCGGAAGACAGATGATCAAAGTAGCAAAATACACTATTGGACAGGTGGTACGCCATCGCATTTATGCGTTTAGAGGCGTGGTATTTGATATTGATCCTGAATTTGACAATTCCGATGAATGGTATGAATCCATACCCGAAGAAGTACGCCCGATTAAAGACCAGCCATTTTATCATCTGTTCGCAGAAAATGATGAAACTGAATATGTGGCCTATGTATCAGAACAAAACCTGTTAGCCGATGATAGCGGCGAACCAATCAGTCATCCAAGGGTCGAAGAAGTTTTTGTTCGCAAAGCAGATGGCAATTATGTTTCACGCCAGACAATTCATCACTGAGAGCTTGAAAAATATCCCAAAAAAAAGACCGCTCACTGTGAGCGGTCTTTTTATTTTCGATTAAGAGACTACTGGGTAGCCTTCTTTTGTGCTTCTTCTAAAGCTTCACGGGCTTTTTTCGCTTTTTCTTCCAACTGCTTTTGCAATTGCTGATTTTGCTCATCCACATCAGACTTCTTGAGTGGCGGCCCATCATAAGCTGCAGTAAATCCTTTGAGCGGAATTTTGATCGGGCTTGATTTGCTCTGGAAATTAACGGACGTTAAGAGCAGTTCTTTACCTGATTTCAACTGAGTAATCAGTTTATTGTCCATTTTAACTTCTGCCATACACCGATCGCGGAAACAGCTTGCATAAGGCATGCGGTTTTCTTTACGCTTATCAATTTTTACAGCTACTCCCGGCGGGATCATACGGTTTGTAGGAACAGTCACCTGAAAAATTCTACGGTTGATTTTACCCTTCACCGTGAAAAGATTGACCGATGTAATAATCTGTCCGTTTGAAGCCACAACGCGGTACTGAACATTACAGACATCATTATCTGCCTGTTTTGCACAAATTTTGAACCATGTTTGCGGGGTTGCTTCCTGGGCAATTGTTGTTGTGAGTGAAGCAAATTGAAACATGCCGCCCACAAGTAGTGTCAAAGATAATCCGGCAGCATTATAATTTTTTAATTTCTGAGCCATAAGCAGGCCTTTTTGTGAGATGTTGGTTCGGGTTTGGCTACAGTTGTCAGCAACGGATGCGTAATTGCAGTGTTCTTTCCAACACACCAAATACGGCAGTATAGTGACTGACAACGGCAAAATGCCATTTGTTAATTGTGTTTACACATTTGGCAGTGGTTTTTCCACCCGTCATTCAACAATATATGCCATCGGTGTGCTAAAAATACAGCAGAATCGGATTCGCGGTTAATATAGCCATGAAAACGGTACAAATCATGTGCATATTGCACGACAAATCAGAACAATGGAATATTTGAGAGAAAAATCAGTGATAAAATACCTATCTGCCCATCTTCTCGCACTTATTATAATTGCATTTGCATCCCTATCAAACGCGCAAACGCCACAAACTCCCTCTCATGGCATTGCTATGCACGGGCTTCCCGCGCTGCCCAAAGACTATGACAGCTTTCCCTACGTTAATCCCGACGCACCCAAAGGCGGAACGATGCGCTATGGGGTACTGGGTACATTTGACAGCCTCAATCCCTTCATTGTCAGGGGGGCGGCTGTTCGTGGAATTTGGGATTTTGCGGCCGGATACAATGTATTCGAGTCACTTTTGCATCGCAACCGCGATGAACCATTTTCTTTGTATGGCTTGTTGGCACAAAAAGTCATTACCGATGAAGATAGAAACTTCATCGAATTTCACATCAACCCTAAAGCCCGATTCGCCGATGGCAAACCTGTCACCGCTGAAGATGTATTATTCTCCATTAAACTCCTTGGCGAAATTGGCAAACCCAACTATCGCAATCGCTGGAAGAAAATCGCGAAGTCCGAAAAAGTTGGCACAAATGGCGTTCGCTTCACTTTCAATGACCAGGCGGACCGCGAACTACCTTTGTTAATAGGGTTGATGCCAATATTCCCCAAGCATGCAACCAATCGCGAAGAATTTACGAAAACCAGCCTGAAACCGATGATGGGAAGCGGCCCTTACCAGATTTCGGAGGTAAACCCTGGTTCCAGCATCACATTTTCCAGACGCGCAGACTATTGGGCCAGGGATTTACCGGTTAAACGCGGATTTGATAATTTTGACACCATCAAATTTGAATATTTCCGCGATCAAAACACGCTGTTTGATGCTTTCAAAAAAGGCCTGTTTGATATTTTTACCGTTTCCAATCCGCAAACATGGCAAAAATCCTTTGATTTTCCAGCGATAAAAAGCGGTGAAATCATCAAGCTTGAATTTGAGAAAACAGTCCCGGCAGTAATGCAGGGTTTTATTTTTAATACCCGGCGAGAAAAATTCAGCAATAAAAAAGTGCGCCAGGCCCTGACCGAACTGTTTGATTTTGAATGGGTGAATAAAAACCTGTTTGGCAATGGCTATAAACGCACACAAAGCTATTGGCAAAATTCGGTTTTGTCGTCTTTTGGCAAACCCGCAACCCAGGCAGAATTGAAATTGCTGGAACCTTATAAAGACAATATTGACCCGGCGATTTTGTCTGGAGAATATAATCTACCGGTTTCCGATGGTGGCGGGTTTGACCGGCAGATGCTGCGACGCGCGCTCACCTTGTTCAAGGACGCCGGTTATTCATTTAAAGACAAAAAAATGGTCGATGCCTCAGGTAAGCCCTTCGAGTTTGAACTGTTGATTGGTAATTCAAAAACCCAGGAACGCCTCGCACTGGCCTGGCAGCAGAATGTCGAAAAACTGGGAATTGCCATGGAGATCAGAGTGGTCGATTCAACCCAGTTGGAGCGCCGCAAAACGGGATTTGATTTTGATGTCACCTACATGGCCTCCTACGCTTCATTCTCACCAGGAGCCGAACAAAACGGACGCTGGTCGAGTGCAGCAAAAGACGTGGAGGGCAGCTTCAATCTAGCTGGAGCAGCAGACCCGGCAATTGATGCGATGATAGAAGAACTGATCCAGGCACGTACCACGGAAAAATTTCACACCGCCATTCGCGCCTATGACCGTCTTTTGATGAACGGCAACTATATGATGCCGCTCTATCACTTGAACAAACAATGGCTGGCACTGCGAAAAAACATCAAACGCCCGGTAAATACCCCGCTTTATGGCGTGCAATATATTACCTGGTGGGATGAAAACGCAAAAAAATAGCATGCCGCCAAAATTCAGGCGACATGCATTTTTAGTGAAATTCTCTATTAAGAGTGCGGTGGTCCCGCATTGGCTTTCGGATTAAGAACCACTTTTGTTCCCATGGGAACCTGATCGTAAAGCACAACAACCTGATCATTTACCAGCCGCGCACAACCATTGGACACCGCAACTCCAATTGTCCTTGGCTTGTTTGTGCCATGAATACGAAGATACGAATCACCCTTTTCCCTGGTAAAGAGATAAAGTGCGCGCGCACCCAGCGGATTACTGATGCCGCCAGGCTGGCCATTTTCAAACGGCATGCCTTTAGCGAATTTTTTGTAAGAATTGGGCTCACGTTTCATCATATCCGGCGTGGGGGTCCATTCCGGCCACTCTTTTTTTGCACCCACATAAAAAGTGCCCGAGTGATAAAGATTGCCGCGCCCTACTCCAACAGAATAACGAATCGCTCTTCTTCCCGGCATTGTCCAATAAAGTGCAAATTCATCGGGAAAAACATGCACTTCACCTGGCGGCAGATATCTTCTCAGCCAAACTTTACGCGGCATGTATTTTTGCGGCAGAACATATTTTTCACCCCTTTTGTGTGCCAATGCAGGCGACAGAGGAGAAGACAGACCCAACGAAGAGGCAGCAAGACTGGATGCCAGAAAATTACGGCGGTTTAACATTATTATTTCCTTACGACTTATTGTAACGCTCACATAAAACAAATTTGATGTTAGTGCAAAACTGATATCAAAATGATTAACCGCAATGGGAGCGTTGCGCCAATAACATTTTCGTAAATTCTATGAAGGAAAATTAATTTTGTGCTTTCCACGTCATAACTCTGGTTTGTCAGATTGTGAAAATAGGAATATGAATAATTTTCCACAACAAACAGGCGGGTTATAAGACCGTGAGCAACAACCGCAATTCCCTCAATGTCGATGTTGTATCAGATATAGTGTGCCCCTGGTGTTATGTTGGTAAAAAGCACCTGGATACGGCAATTGATAGTATGCCTGAAATTGATTTTCATGTTCGCTGGCGACCCTTTCAGCTCAATCCTCAAATGCCAAAAGAAGGCATGGGGCGTGAAGAATATATGGAGAAAAAATTCGGCAAGGGCGATCCTACCCGTTCGTTTTACAAGGACCTTGAAGTCCTGGGCGCGCAACTGGGTATCAAGTTTGACTTTCCCGCAATCGGTTTTGCGCCCAACACCCTTGACGCGCACCGGCTGATCCATTGGGCAAGTGGCGGTAATGATGCAGACAGCGCTAAAAAACAGACCGCACTGGTTACCCGGCTATTTGAAGTTTATTTTGAAGAAGGCGGGGATTTGCGAGACAGTGAAGTGCTGATTGGTGCAGCACACAATATTGGTATGAATGACGAATTGGTACGTGAACTGCTGGCGGGCGACCGTGACGTGGATGCAATCAAAGAACAGGTGGCAATTGCCGGTAAAATGGGAATTTCCGGTGTTCCGTGTTTTATCATCGAAAACAAACATGCCGTGATGGGAGCGCAAAAACCCGAAGCACTGGCCGAAGCATTTCGCACGGCGATAGATGAAAAAACTGGCATTTCAACGGTTGAAAACGACAATAGCGGTGTTGCCTGATCGGGCAAGTGAATTTAATAATGCCCGTGAATATTCATTCATCCCAATTCTGATACTCAACAAATTCAGTAGCCCGCCCATGAAAATTTCCCAGGCAGATATCCTTATTGTTCCAGGCTTCAAAGGTTCAAGCGAAGACCACTGGCAGACGCGCTGGGAAAAAAGTATCCAGACTGCACGCCGTGTGCAGATGGGCGACTGGCATAAACCGGTATTTGCGGATTGGAAAAAAAACCTGCTCAAGGCGGTAGATGAAGCCAGCAATCCGGTTGTACTTGTTGGACACTCGCTTGGCTCTCAGGTGATTGTCCATGCAGCGCGCGAAACCGGAAAAAAGGTTGCCGGTGCTTTTTTGGTGGCACCACCCGATGTGGAGAATGAAGACATCCGCCCCCGCCATCTGCTCACTTTTGGCCCTTATAGCCGCGAACGCCTTACATTTCCCTCTTTCACCATTGCCAGCAGAAACGACCAGTTCTGCTCATTTGAAAAGGCAGAAGAAATGGCGGCAAGCTGGGGGTCCTACCTGATGGATGCAGGACAATGCGGTCACATTGATCCCGCCAGCGGTCACGGACCATGGCCTGAGGGCCTGATGGTGTTCTCGAAGTTTATGTCGCAATTATAGCTGGTCGCTACCCATAGCGAAGTTTCATCGCCACGATAGTTCCAACAAGTATTATTGAGACTGTGTTGGCAACTATCAATGGCCAGGATTCTATTGCAATTCCATAGATGAACCAAAGCGTAACCGCACTGAGCAACAATATATTGGTGCTCAGTGACAGGCTTTTTGTATCTTTGGAACGAATGGTCTTGATGGATTGAGGCAGCCAGCAGATCGTGCCGATTACCGCAGCAAGGCCACCAATCACTTCAATCATCCAGGGCGTCACCGCAACAAGCTGCCTTCAGGCTTCGTTCTGGATCTGATCAATCGCCTTGGCCATCAACTCATCCATTGTGCGTCTGATCTGATGGTCGGACTGATCGATGCTTGCAGCATCAAAATCACCACGAATTTTGCGAAATACATCCTCATCACCCGGCTCTTCAAAATCTGCCCGGATGACTTCCTTGGCGTATTCTTCCGCCTGGGTTTCATTTTTACCCATTTTTTCTGCGGCCCAAAGGCCAAGCAGTTTGTTGCGTCTGGCTTCCGCCTTGAATTTCAGTGCCTCATCGTGGGCAAACTTGTTTTCATAGGCATCGCCACGGTCATCAATTCCACTCATCATGTTCTCCGCAATAATTTGGTTGGCGTAAATCGCTCTTTGTTCACCTGAACATATAAGGTGAGATTGTTAAATATGTAATAGCCCACCGCGAAATAACGTCAGTCAAATGAATTATCCACATATTGCAACGTCAGAAGTCATTAATTGGCACAATAAGCCCAATGCACCAATTGAGAATCATTGGCACATGCATTAAATGAAAGCACCCGTTCCTTATCCCCACAGAGGTAAATATGAGCCGACGACGCCGAATTTATGAAGGCAAAGCCAAGATTCTCTACGAAGGGCCGGAGCCAGGTACGCTTATCCAGTTTTTTAAAGATGATGCCACAGCATTTAACAAGAAAAAACACGAAGTGGTTGACGGCAAAGGCGTGCTGAACAATCGTATTTCAGAATATATATTTTCCAACATGAACCGCATCGGTATACCTACCCATTTTATCAAGCGCCTTAATATGCGCGAGCAGCTGATCAAGCAGGTTGATATCATTCCGCTGGAAGTGGTCGTGCGCAATATTGCAGCCGGTCAGATTTCGAAACGACTGGGCATCGATGAGGGCGAAGTGTTGCCGCGTTCTATCATCGAATTTTATTACAAAGCCGATGAACTCGATGACCCGATGGTTTCAGAGGAGCATATCACTGCTTTTGGCTGGGCCAACCCGGCGGAAATCGATGATATCATGACCCTGGCCATTCGCGTGAATGATTTTCTTTCCGGCTTGTTTTTGGGGGTTGGCATTCAGTTGGTGGATTTCAAAATCGAGCTTGGTCGATTATGGGAAAACGATGTGATGCGAATTGTCGTTGCCGACGAGATTTCACCCGATTCCTGCCGTCTGTGGGATATTAAATCGAAAAAGAAACTGGATAAGGACCGCTTTCGCGAAGACCTCGGCGGTATGCTGGATGCCTACCGTGAAGTGGCCGAACGTCTTGGTTTGCTGCATGAGAATGATACACCACGCGGTAAAGGCCCCGTTCTGGTAAAAAGTGACAAGGGCGGAGCTGGAAAAAACTCTGGGAAATAAAGTGATAAAAGCTAAAATAACCGTCACGCTGAAAAAGGGCGTTCTCGACCCCCAGGGCAAAGCCATCGAAGGCAGTCTGAGTGCGCTGGGATTTGAAGGTGTGAACTCTGTGCGGCAGGGTAAGGTATTTGATATCGAATTGACTATGGATGACAAAGCTACCGCTGAAAAAAGCCTCACCGCCATGTGCGAACAACTGCTGGCTAATACGGTAATAGAGGATTACCGGGTGGAGATTTTTAGTTGACCACAACCCTCATCCAGTTTCCAGGTTCCAATCGTGACCGCGATATGATTGCAGCGCTGACCAAAATCAGCGGCAAGGCCCCTCACCTCGTTTGGCATACGCAAACTGAAATACCCTTAAGCGACCTGATCGTTATTCCCGGTGGATTTTCCTACGGTGATTATTTGCGTTCCGGCGCAATAGCAGCACGTTCACCGGTAATGGATGCAATTCGACAACGCGCCTTGGAGGGTGTGCCGGTTTTTGGCGTGTGTAATGGCTTTCAAATTCTGACCGAAACCGGACTTTTGCCCGGCGCGTTGATGCGCAATGAAAGCCTGAAATTCGTCTGTAAAGATGTTGCGCTGCGGGTGGAAAATAGCGACACCCCCTTCACCAATGCTTATTCAGAAGGGCAGATCATTACGGTTCCTGTTGCCCATCATGACGGCAATTATTTTGCCGATGATGAAACCCTTAAAACCTTGGAGGGCGAAGGACGGGTTACCTTTCGTTATGTGGATAACGCCGGACAAACGACGAAGGCTTCAAATCCCAATGGATCACGCAATAATATCGCGGGCATTATCAATCGGCGCAAGAATATTCTTGGCATGATGCCTCACCCCGAAAGATTGATAGATGATGTGCAA
>JAKISV010000021.1 GCA_021648425.1 Rhizobiaceae bacterium | reverse complement strand
ACATGTGACCGTCCACGCTCTGCTGCTGCCAACCCACGGAACATTCGGCACGCGCGCCGTCGTTTGCAGGGTTGATCAGTGGGAACAGTATATGGGCAGTGGGGGATGTGGGGATAAGTTTTTTGAGGTTTTATTGTTGTTTTATATCAACAGGTTAATAAAAAAACGCAATCTCACCGTCATTCCTGTGCTTGTCACAGGAATCCATGCCGTTGCCCCACCCACACGATGATCCTCACGAACTGACGGTAATTCTGGACCCCTGTGACAAGCACAGGGGTGACGGCGGAGGGTGCCACCTGCCTCTCGAAAAAGCACGCTGCCACAAAAAAACGGCCCACAAAGGGGCCGTTTTTAATTGTGTAGTGGCATTAGATTGCCAGCTATTTACTTGAACCTGAAGGGTTCTGAAAATACCGGAAGAAATCAGAGTCCGGTGACAATACCATCGTTGTTCCTGTATTTTTCAATGCATTCGTATAAGCTGTCATTGAGCGATAAAACTCGAAAAACTCCGCATCGCGATTGAAGGCATTTGCAAAAATATTGTTGCGCTCACCTTCACCCTCACCGCGAAGAATTTCCGCATCACGCTGGGCTGCTGCTTTGGTTTCGACCACCTCGCGATCAGCACGCGCCTGAATACGCCTTGCTGCTTCTTTACCACGCGCACGCAACCGCTCGGCTTCCGCCTGACGTTCTGCTTTCATACGTTCAAATGTTTGCTGTGATACTTCACTGGTGAGATCTGTGCGGCGAATACGTACATCGACAATTTCCAGTCCCAATGCGGAGGCACTGGGCCTGATCTGATCACGCACTTCGCGCATCATCTCAGCACGCGCTTCTGATAGAGCCGCCTTAAAATCACGCAAACCATAGACCCGGCGTAACGCCGAGTTAAAGCTGGTTTCCATCCGGCTCTCGGCAATAATCAAACTGCCCTGGGTTCGCTCACGAAACAGCCTGGGACTGGCAACTTTATAAACCAGATAGGCATCTACATTATAGAACTTGCCGCCAGAAACCTGAACACGAATATCATTCAGGTCAAGACGGATTAACCGGTCCTCGACAATCTGAACATTATCCAGTTCAAACAGTGACAATGGCAGTTTGAAATATAAGCCAGGCTCGGATTCAACGCGCTGGATTTCACCAAACCGCGTTACGATTGCCTGCTCGCGCTCATTGACGACAAACAGTGAATTAAGTCCCAGATAGGCCAAAATGGCCAACAGAACCAGAATAATAGGCATACGGCTCATTGGTTTTCTCCCGGGCTTGTCGTGTTTTTACGTTGATTGTCGATTACCGGAAGCGGCAGATACGGCACTACGCCCTCACCAGCCCCTTTCTCAAGGATAATCTTGTTGGAATCGCGCAAAACACCCTCCATTGTTTCAAGAAATAGCCGTTTTCGGGTTACTTCCGGTGCTTTGATATATTCGTCATAGACCAGTATGAAACGCTGCGCTTCACCTTTTGCCTCTTCAACGATCCGATTTTTATAAGCGGCCGCATCTTCGAGAATTTGCGCTGCTTCACCGCGGGCCTGACCCAACTGACGGTTTGAATATTTGTTGGCATCTTCAATAAACCGGTCTTCATCCTGTTCAGCACGCTGAACTTCATCAAAAGCATCTGCCACTTCAGGCGGCGGCGCCACATCTTCGATGTTGATGCCATTGATCTGAATACCAGCACCATATTGATCAAGCGTCGCCTGCACGATGGTTTTCACATCTTCAGCAATGACTGCACGATTATCGCGGAAAATGTCCTGAGCCGGCCGGCGTCCGACAATTTCGCGCATCGCACTATCAGCCACCTGCTGCACCATTGATTCTGGATCAGCTACCTTGAACAGGTAATCATTGGGTATCGAAATCTGGTAAAGTACGGTGAATTCGACTTCAACAATATTCTGGTCGCCCGACAACATCAGCTTTGCACCGGCACGTGAATTTCGTGCGGGTACGTTGATCTGGCGTTCAGAAATATTGACGATGTCATAGCTCTCAATCGGCCACCAGTGATATTGCAGACCCGGTGTTGAAACTTCGGTCTTGGGCTTGCCAAAACGCAATTCGATACCCAGTTCATCTGGCTGAATGGTATAAACCGCCTTGAAAAGGTAAACGACGATCAGACCTAAAACAATCAAACCAAGCATCATCGGCGAAAATCCGCCACCACCTGGTATTGCCCGTCTTAATTGATCCTGACCTTTTCGGATCAGGTCTTCAAGGTCTGGTGGCGTTCCGCCACCTGGACCACCCGGACCGCTTGGTCCTCTTGGTCCACTCGGCCCCTGGCCCCAGGGACCACCCTGATTGCCGCCGTCATTTCCGCCGTTCTGGCCACCACCAGATTGATTACTCCATGGCATCGAATATCCTAACTCTTAAAGATGCGCCTCATTAGTTCATGTGAATTTTCCACACGAACACCGCCTTAGCGGCACTTTGAATTCAATTATGATCGTTATAGGGATAGTTGTCCGAGCTTTCAATGACCCGAACGCATAGAAGCGTCGCTATTTCGTTCATATACCACAAATATTGTCTCAGCACTGTCATTTTCGCTCTTACCGGTACGCTCACTGGATATTACGCGCCAGCGCGCTTCTTCAATGGCAGGAAATAGCGTGTCACCATCGGGCTGCGTCAGCACATGGGTCACATATAATTTATCAGCCAACCCAATCGATTGTCGGTAGATCTCACCACCGCCGATAATACAGATTTCGTCGGCATCATTGGCCCGGGCCCAATCCCTCGACAATTCTAACGCCGCCTCAACGCTGCCAACAGTGCTAACCCCCTGCGCTTCAAACCCGGAACGTGAAACGATTACATTCAATCGCCCGGGCAAAGAGCGGCCTATGCTCTCATAAGTCTTACGCCCCATGACCACCGGTTTGCCCATGGTAATCGCCTTAAACCGCTTCATATCTGCAGATAACCGCCAGGGCATCGCCCCATCAAAGCCAATCACGCCATTTTGTGCAATGGCGACTATCAGTGCAATTTCAATACTCACACCGCCACCTTTGCTTTAATACCGGGCTCAGGATCATAGCCCTCAAGCGTAAAATCCTCATAGGTGAAATCAAACAGATCTTTTACGCCACCATTGATCCCCATCACCGGCAGCTCTTTAGGTGTTCTGTCGAGCTGCAAGCGCGCCTGGTCAAAATGATTATGATATAAATGCGCATCACCAAGCGTATGAACGAAATCACCCGGCTCAAGCTCACAAACCTGCGCCAGCATCATCGTCAACAACGCATAAGACGCAATGTTGAACGGCACACCAAGGAATATGTCGGCCGAGCGCTGATAGAGCTGGCATGAGAGCTTTCCCTCACTTACATAAAACTGAAACAGACAATGGCACGGCGGCAACGCCATTTCCTCAACAAATGACGGGTTCCACGCCGTCACGATATGACGCCGTGAATTAGGGTTGTTCTTTAAAGCCTCAACCAATTGCACAATCTGATCGACACTACTGCCATCAGGGTTTGGCCAGGAACGCCACTGATAGCCGTAAACCGGCCCAAGTTCGCCGTTTTCATCCGCCCACTCATTCCAGATTGAAACCCCGTTTTCCTTCAGCCAGGCAATGTTGGTCTCTCCGCGCAGGAACCACAGCAGTTCGATGATAATTGAACGCAGATGAAGTTTCTTGGTGGTCAGTACCGGAAACCCCTTCCCCAGGTCAAAGCGCATCTGATGGCCAAAAATTGAGCGTGTGCCCGTGCCGGTGCGATCCCCGCGATCACTGCCCTCGTTCAGCACTTTACTCATCAGATCAAGATATTGCTGCATTCTCTGCCCCATTTTCCAATTGAATGCCGATAGATGATTTGTTAGGCGATTCTTTCAAATCCAAACTATCGCCATCAATGCGATAAGCCAATAATAATCCCGCCCCATCCATGCATTTTGTGCAAACCAGTTATGTAAAATTTCTAATTGTACAAAGTCTAAAAAGCAATAAATGCAGGTTGTAGAGAAAATTCCAGATTACACCAGCCAAACGAGGTCAGCCATGCGTATTTTTACAATCATTCGCGAAATTTTCCAAAGCATTTCAAAAGGTTTCGACCTGTTTCTCACCCAGCACGGCAGTTTTGTTGAAGCAGCATATAAACCGCAATTGCGCAACGACAAGAAATAAAGCCTGAATGCTCCCGGAGTGTTCCGGGAAAATTACTGTGCCCACAAAAAACCCCGCCTCAACAGCGGGGTTTAATTATTTACCAGTCTTGAAAATCGGACTTAAATGTCGCCCAGTTTCCCGCAGGCTTTTGCGCACAGATAATAGAATGTGACGCGTTGTTTGTTGCGATCACCCTTCATCGTTTCGCAAATCGATTTAATCACCTCATCGCATTTGCTCTCGTCACTCATCCCCATTTTTTTCATGCACCAGCTATCACGAACACGATTAAGTTCTGAAGGATCGCTGCACGATACCAAAGAAGCATCTCTACTGCGAAGTGCAATGCCCAGGTGCTTTACAATTTTCGCTACAACATCGGCATCTGCGCCTGCCTCATAACGTTGTACGTCTGCAAGATAATCAGTCATTTGTTTTTCCCTTAAAAATTGTCAGTCAATAGAATTCGTTGCAGGCAGACGCCTACGTCAGACTCTGGATAGTTTGTTACCATGCCAATTCCCCAACGTCACCCTTACGCCTGCGCTTTATCCACAGGCTGCTTGAAAGGAATATGCCTCTTAACGGTTTTTGCACGATCTATTGAACCAGTAATTGAAATTGAAGTCAAAATGTACTATATATGTGTTGCTGGTTTTCCAGCTATGACGATAAATGACGTGTATAATAAACCTATCGGACCCGGGGGCAGTACCCGGCGCCTCCACCAAAAACCATCCAGGGCCAGTGAATTTTATTCGGGATGGCTTTTGATGGGGGCGAAACAGGATCGACGAGGGCGTAAAAACATAGTTTTCGTTCGGTATGGTATCCGTCGTTATCGGGCCAAACTTAATAGTTGCAAATGACAACTACGCTGAGGCACGTCTCGCCGCTTAGGCAGTGTGACACCTCACAATGAACTCCTGTCTATTAGCATAGGCAGGCGGGGTCCGGAGGCACCTGGCAACAGAAGCCTCCACCATATTCTAAAAAATATTACCTTTCCCTGCACTCTTGTTCGCGCTAAAGTACCCGTTCAATTTAGCTATATACCCGGTCACGGAACCAGCACTTCAATGAGTGAAGACCTTATCAGATACGACATACTGACCCAGGATGCTCTGCGTTCGATGATTGCCAAGCTTCTTGACGAAGTGTCGCGCACCGGCCTGCCTGGCGAACACCACTTTTATATTACCTTTGATACCTGCGCCCCAAATGTACGACTGTCCGAGCGTATGAAGGAAAAATATCCCGAAGAAATGACCATTGTTGTCCAACACCGGTTCTGGGATCTGGAAGTGAAGGAAAAACATTTTCAAATCGGTCTTTCTTTTGATGAAATACCCGAATTGCTGATTGTTCCCTACGAGGCAATCAAGGGGTTTTATGACCCTTCAGTAAAATTCGGCTTACAGTTTGAAGTGCAAAAACCCTCAAATGAAGTGCCTGACCAAGGACCTGCGTTAGTAAAAAGCGACGCGCCTGCGGCAAAAAAATCAAAAAAGAAAACTAAAACGTCCAAAAAGTCCGGCTCGAAGCCGCAACTGTTTGAAGAGCCGTCCATCGACAAATCAGAGTCAGATTCGCCACCAGATGATGAAACCAATAGTGGCGACGAAGAAAAAGATGCCAATAGCGCTGATGTAGTTTCGCTTGATTCTTTCCGTAAGAAAAAATAGCGTAATCAATCGCCCTCATGCTTGTCAAACATTCCATCTCTATCCGCGGCCATAAAACAAGCTATTCGCTGGAAGATGAATTTTACCAGGAATTGCGCAAAATAGCTCAACGTGAAAATGTTGCCCTTGCCCGTCTGATTACGGCAATCGACTCCAAAAGGCCCCAGGACACCAACCTGTCTTCCGCCCTGCGGCTTTATGTATTACGGCATGTAAAGTCCTGACAAAGGCGATATTAGAGCGCTTCGGGCTTATTGTTTTGGCAAATTGTCTTGCAGTGCAGTTTTATTTGCCCGCCATTTTTGTATCAGCTTCACAGTGATGACTATTAATGAAATTACAAACACCAGGCCAAGAAGTGCCATCAATGGGGCAAAAACCACTTCCTCGCCTTCCATTGCCAGCATTTGGGCTTCATTCATCAGTTCGTCTTGCATCTGAATTTTCTCCTGATTATCTATTCTCTATAAACAACAAAATTTCTCGCTTCCGTCCATTTAAATGAAATTGCCACCTTAAAGAAATGAAATCTTTTACCGCCTCTCAAGAAATTCTCTCAGCCGTTTTGCGAAGCTTTTATCAGTAAGTGATTTTTCTTCAGGGGCGGGATTTTGCACTTCAGGATTTTCAGCCAGTTTCGCTGCAGCTTCGCGTTCGAGTTTTCTTGCCCGGGCACGTCTGGCATTCGCCGCAGATTTACGGGCTTTTTCTTGCGCTGCCAACCGTGCTGCTTCTGCTTTCAAGGCTTCCTCGGTCAAACGTTTTTGCTCTGCTTCTTCGCGGGCTTTGGCTTCAATCACTTGTTGCAAACGTGCTTCTTCGGCCAAACGCTCTTTTTCTTCTTCCGCAGCAACCCTGGCCTTTTCAGCCTCATGGGCCTCCTGCTCCAGCCGTTTGCGTTCTTCTTCCTCAGCCAGCCTGATTTCTTCCTCCCTGGCAGCTTTTTCCTGGGCCAGCAGCTTCAAATTACGCTCAGTAGCCAATTGTCGAAGTCTGATTTCTTCGCGCCGCAACAGTGCCTGACGCTGGCGGTGCAGTTCTTCCTCCTGCAATCGCAGGCGAAAACGCACCCTGGCATTGGTAATGAGAATATCGCGCCGCAACCGCTGTTTTTCCATAATGGAAGCCTGTAAAACATCAACCCGGCGCTGCTCGCGCTCAAAATTTCTCAAAGACAAATAGCCCGACAATGGCTGCACATCGATGCTGCGCTCAGGTGCATCAATTGCACCATTCCAGGCCATGATGATTTGTGGATCCGCTCCATCAACCCACTGTTTACCCGGATCAAAACGCACCGACAATTGCGAATTTACACGGGTTCGTGCCAGATCGATTTCCACTGCCCCAATCATGTTGATCTTATCCGCATCAATGGAAATATTACGCGCCCGCATTTTTCCTGCTGCAATTAAAAAAGGAATTGCTATTGGCGGCAGCTCAATATCCCCCTTATCAATAACGAGTTCCATAACAGGGCGCACATTTTCATCTTGAATTTCAAAATCAGGCTGATCTACCGCTGCAAAAATATCCTCAAGCGGAGCAGAATTCAGCCCAGACAATCTGGATTTTCTCAGGTCAATTGTTCCACTGCCGGTGAGGGAAGAAATAATTGCCGCCGCACTGCGCCCGCTTCCTTCTATGCTGCCCAGAACGTTCATTTTTCCCGAAAGAAAATTATCAGAACCAAGCGCTTGGGTAACTGCTGCAACATCCACTGATTCAAACCTGTATTGGGCCTCAAGTGTGCCGATTCCCGTTTTATTAGCTATCAGCAAATCAGCAGAAAATTTCCCGCCAAGCCAGTTTCCCGTCACATCATTTAGATTGACAGCGCCATCAACAAGGGCCAGACGCCCTTTCAGATTGGTGGCCGGCTGGGCAATTCCAAAATCAGAACTCCCGATACTCAATTCAATATTGCCATCCAACCCCTGCAACAAAGGCGGACCAAACCCGGCTTCACTCCACCCGCTTTGCGCTCCTAAGCCATCGGCACCCTTAGCCGACAATGCCAGTTTGCTCAGCAGCGACAATTGCAACGCATTGGCCGATATTTTCCCATCAATGCGCTGGTTGGAGGTAGCGTTATTCTCAATATTGAGGTCTGCTGAAAACCTGTTTCCCTTTATCTGCCCTTCCGCATTTTTGATGCTGACTTTTTCACCATCAAAATTGATATCTGCATTAAACGATGCAGGCATTGTTTGTGTTGCAAGTGTTTGCAACCCCAGCCCCATTCCTGAAACTATCAACAAAGGATTGATGTCTGCGCTGCCAAAATCCAATTTGAATGTCAAATCGCCAGCCTTTTCCCCAACCGGAAACATTTTCCCTTTTGCCGTTAAATTGGTGCCTTCCATTTTTGCAGCAATGAAACTGTCAAATCCGGCGCTGGGCGCTCCGGTAAAATTCCCACTGATTTCCAGCGGCCCCGAAATATCAATCGGCAATACCTCAACACCCAATTGCCTGAGCAACAATGCCGGGTTCGCATTTTCTAAAGTTGAAGATATATCAAGATTTGCCCCCTTGATGTTGCCAGGCCTGCCGTCAAAATCCGCAGTAACTTCAATCCTGGTGCCACCAACCACCCCGCGAATAACAGCCTGCCCCTGCGAACCACTCTCCTCATCCCTGCTGTTGCGGCGCGCAGTGATTTCTACAATAAGATCAGCATTGTCAGCCAGTTCCCGCGAGCGAGAGAGGTTTTCCAGCAGCAGTTTACCGGGAAATTGATCCGTCAGTTTCGATTGCAAAAACTGCAGCAGTGCAGCCGGATTTGGCGATTTGAATGCCAGTTTAAAATTACCATTTGGCTGGTTAATCAGGTTATCAATTCGCCCGGAGCTGCTGATTACCGCCCCGAAAAAATTCGCGATATTCAGTTTTTCAACGGAAAGTGATCCTCCATTAATCTGGAATGAAGTCTCCACATTTTCAGCCGTGATATCAAAGCCGGTCAACTGGCCTGCATTAAGGCTGATATCCACATCATGATTGGTGATCGCTTCGGCGCTATCTTCAACAACCAGAGCAAAAACAGCGCGAAGATCATCAAGGTTTATTTTGTCGCCACCCAGCTGCGCAATAATTTTCGGCCGGTTGCCGCGACCTGCAAGTCGTTGCAGTTTACCCTTGAGCACCGCATCATCAAGCACCAGTTCGAGATTTTCCAGACTGGTCAGTTTGTCAGATATCACCACATCAGCGCTGAAACCCGCCGTTCGCAACCTGCGGATAAACGCATTGTCGCGTTTACCAAGCCAGGTGGCCAGGCCTGTGGGTTGACGCGAGGCAACCAGCATTTTTCCACTAAACCCGAAAGCCTCACCCAAGCCTACTTTTCCACGCGCTTCAAACTTTGTATTACCGGGAAATACCGCGCTTAGGCGCTTGATTTCCCATCCATCATTGTCCGGCGAAATAACTGCGCTGACTTCGCGGATAAATGTATTGCCTGCAACAATTGCCGGCAGTGACAGATCAATAGTACCGCGCGCAGCGGGCAATGGCACCTTCTCCACAATCGAGCGAAATATCCCCAGCCGCTGTTCGAGACTCAATGCGCCCTCTTGACCATTGCCCCCGTTCAATTGCCCTAATCGGTCCAGATCAATCTGCCTGCCATCGGCCTCAATTTTAAAATCGACAGCCTCGCCAATATTGGCAAATCCGGCACCGGTTATAGTATAGGGGTCATCACGCGAGCCGATTTCCAGCCTGAATTCGGGTACTTCAACGCGGCGTGGCGTAGCACTGAATTTCCCTTCAGAGAAAATCGGCAATGCCCGCGCATTGGCGTTGCCTTCATCCTTTGACACCCTGATTTCATAATCCCCATCCCAGCGCAACAGCCCCTCTTTCACCTGCACCGGACCGTCCACAATCAGCCTGTAGGGCAAATCTGCACGTTTTGCCGAGAGTTTGATACGGATCGAACCATCTTCCTGCAACTGGCCTGTGGAAATATCGATACGCGCACGCTTTTCGTCCACATATCCATTGGCGTTGATGCGCCAGGGGCCGTAAAGAGATTTGGCACTTAAACGCCCGTCAAGCTGCTCAAGCCTCAAAGTGCGCCCGCCCGCAAGGCCGCTGATTTTGATTTCGCCGTTGGTTACCGTAAAATTTTCCAGCTTCACCTGTTCAGGATCAACGGCCAATTCGCGACGGTTAGTCCAGGCGATAGCGCCATTTTCATCAACGTTCAGGTTAATTCGCGGGCGCAGAAGATTGAGTTCAACAATATTGACCTCACCCTTCAGCAACGGCATCAGTTCGATGTCCATGGCAAACTGGTCAACGCTCATCATCGGGCTGCCGTCAGCATTCTTGCCCACTACCAGCCCGCCAAATGTTACGGAAGGAAGCGGCAGCAGGCGTACTTTGGTTTCGCCCAAAACTTCAACATTCTGCCCCACAATGCGCGAAGTCTCGCGCTCAAAATCCTGCTTGTAAGACGACCAGTCGATAAAAAACGGTGCAAACAGCGCCGTAAACAGCACTATTACAATAAAACCACCAATAGCTACAAACAGCCGGTACAGAATATATTCCTCTTATTTTATTACCGTTTCCGGCACTTTATCAAACGGGAATGATTTTCCCCGGATTCATAATATTATCGGGATCAAGCGCCGTTTTTATGGCAGCCATGATATCTGCTCCAGCACCATGTTCAATCGCCATGAATTTGATCTTTCCCTGACCAATGCCATGTTCGCCCGAACAAGTGCCATCCATCTCCAAAGCCCGCATCGCCATTCGTTGCGCTATTGCTTCGACTTTTGAAATTTCTTCATCATTATTCAAATCAACACACATTGCAGCATGAAAATTGCCATCACCCACATGGCCGACAATCGGCCCGTACAATCCCGCTTCGCTAATATCTTGTTGAGTGAGCGTCACACATTCAGCCAGCCTGGAAATTGGCACGCAGATATCGGTTGTCAGCAAACCCTTGTCCCCCACTTTTGCTTTGAGTGCCCAATAAGCACTGTGACGCGCTGCCCACAAACGGTTGCGCTCTTCGGTTTTTTCAGCCCATTGAAAAGCCTCCCCACCAAATTCAGCCGCTATTTCTCCAAAGGCTTTCGCCTGTTCTTTGACCGCACTTTCACTGCCGTGAAATTCCAGCAGCAATAGGGGTTTAACCGGTAAATCAAGCTTTGAATATTCGTTCACACACGCAACGATGTCCGCGTCCATCAGCTCAATGCGGGCCATGGGAATACCAGATTGCATTGCCATAATTGTCGTATTGCAAGCAGCCTCCACACTTGGAAATGAACACGAACCCGCACTTATCGCTTCGGGAATTCCATGAAGTTTAAGCGTCAGTTCAGTAATCACCCCCAACGTCCCCTCGGAACCAACCATTAATCGGGTAAGGTCGTACCCGGTGGAGGATTTACTTGCCCGATTGGCAGTTTTTATTATCTGCCCATCGGCCATCACGACGGTGAGCGAAATTACATTTTCACGCATAGTGCCGTAACGAACAGCATTGGTTCCCGATGCCCGTGTTGATGCCATGCCGCCCAAAGAAGCATTGGCACCGGGATCCACTGCAAAAAACAAACCCTGATCGCGCAAATGTTCATTCAGTGCTTCACGCGTCACACCCGCCTGCACCGTTGCATCAAAATCCTCGCTGTTGACCGCAACAATCGCATCCATTTCCTGCAAATCGATACATATGCCACCAGCGGGTGCATTTACCCCGCCTTCAAGTGAAGTACCCGTACCAAATGGAATAATCGGAACTTTGTGCTCTGCGCAAACGCTGACAATTTCACTGACTTCCTGCGTTGATTGCGGCCACACAACGCCATCAGGCAATTGGGAGCGCAGATAGGTAGTGGTATGCGTGTGTTGTTGTCTGATAGATTGGGAAGAGTTGAATTTCTCACCAAAGCGCTGCTTGAGAATCCCAAGCACCAGCGCAATCCCCGCCTCATTTCTTTTCAAATCCTTCAAATCATCCTGCACTTGATCTCGGCTCCACAATCCAACAAAGGCACTTGTTGCGACCTGTTCTAATCAGCAATAACCCTGTTTACAAAAATATTCATTCAGTTTTCTCATATTCTTCGCATTTTTCGCTCGCTTAAGCTGGTTTGTTGAAATAGTTTCAATTAACTCCTCAAGTTTTACACCGTAATTTATTCCGGCCGACAATGCGTGATATAATTAAACGACTGCCAGCTATTATCTACAGTTGGGTTGCCCCTAATCTGCAACAATACTGGCGAACCAAACAACCCCAATCCTGGTTGCTGGCGCTGGTAATCGGCCTTAGTGTATCAGTTGCCGCGATCATTTTCCGCGAACTGATCGGCTATGTACAATTGGCCTGGCTGGGCGACCGCTCTGAAAATGTAGCATCAATTGCCCGCGCCCTGCCCTGGTACGTGGTTTTTTTCGCACCGGTAATCGGTGGCGTGGTGGTCGGTATCTGTCTGGTTTATTTACTCCCGCTGCGCCGTACCGGTGGCGTTGCCGACGTCATCGAAGCGCGCGCGCTTGGTGGCAGGAGTATAGAACTGAAACCGGCGATAAGCTCCGCATTTGTGACCGCTATTTCTCTGGGTTTTGGTGCCAGCGCCGGTCGCGAAGGCCCGATGGTCCATTTTGGCGCAGCCATTTCCAGCGCCATGGCCAGGTTTTTCAAAATGCCCAATTGGTGCGATAAAACCTTTCTGGCCTGCGGGGTGGCAAGCGCTGTATCCGCCTCATTCAACGCGCCTCTTGCCGGCGTGTTATTTGCCCACGAGGTAATTTTGGGTCATTATTCCATGCGCGCCTTTGTGCCGATTGTCATTTCATCGGTTGCCGGAACTATTTTTTCGCGCCTGTGGTTTGGCGATATTGCCGCCTTTGATATTCCCGATTATCAGATTACTTCCCTATGGGAATTCCCCGCTTTTGCACTGCTTGGCATCGTTTGCGCCCTTGTTGCAATCCTGTTCCAGTTCGCCATCATGTCGAGTGAATTTATTGCCCGAAATATCACCATCCCCCTTTGGTCACGTCCGATTATCGGCGGCGTCATCATTGGTGCCATGGCAATATTCCTGCCGGAAATTTTAGGCGTTGGTTATGAAGCGACCGATATGGCACTTAAAAATCAATTGCCATTATTGCTGATGTTCACGCTCATTATTGCTAAAACCATTGCCACCGCCGTAACGCTTGCTTCCAGATTTGGCGGCGGTGTATTTTCCCCTTCCCTCTACCTGGGGGCAATGACCGGCGGGACTTTCGGGCTGATAGCCGCCAGCGCATTTCCACAATTTGCTTCAAGTGAGGGCCTTTATGCGCTGCTGGGCCTGGGGGCGGTTGCGGCTGCCGTATTGGGCGCCCCAATTTCCACAACGATGATAGTATTTGAGTTAACCGGCGGCTACAGCCTGTCAATCGCCCTGCTGCTGGTAGTATCGATTTCAAACGGCATCAACAATGCTATTCACGGCCACTCGTTTTTCCAGTGGCAGCTGGAAACCCGAGGCCTGTTTTTGTACGATGGCCCCCATCGTTACCTGATGCGCACCAAACGGGTAATGGACTTTATGGAAGTACTCAAAGATGGCGAAGCGCCCGCTCAAATTGAACCAGCTTCACCCCGCCTGCGCCCCACAGACACCCTTGAAGCAGCACTTCGGGTTTTTGACACCGGTGTTGCCTCCACCTTGCCGGTTGTCGATGAACTCGATGAAAACAAAGTCATTGCAATGGCGAGCCAGGTAAGCGCATTACGCTATTTCAATGCCGCTCTTTCTGATGCAATCGATGAAGAACATCACCATTAACAAGGACTTCCCATATGCACCCAAATCGCGGATTCAGGAAGGCCGAAGATCAGCAGAATATCAGATTTGCACACCAGCGCAGTTTTGGAATTCTGGCAGTTAACGCCGACAACGGGCCCCTTATGGCCCATATCCCGTTTTTATTGAGTAAAGATGGCAAACATCTGGAGGCTCATCTTGTGCGCTCCAACCCAATTCTGAAATTAATCAATGGCGGAGTGGACGCCGTATTAGCAGTCTCAGGCCCCGATTCTTACGTCTCCCCTGACTGGTATGGCATCGATAACCAGGTGCCTACCTGGAACTATGTTGCAGTTCACCTTCGCGGCAAGCTGGTTAAACTGCCATCTGACAAACTACCCGATCACCTGCAAAGGCTGTCTGACAATTTCGAAAAACTCCTGGCACCCAAGCCGGTCTGGAGAATAGACAAGATGGAGACCGATATTTTCAACAAAATGTTGCGAATGATAATTCCGATACATTTGGAAGTTACATCCATCGACGGCACCTGGAAACTGGGCCAGAACAAACCAGATGAAGTACGCATAAGTGCCGCGAAGGAAATGGCGGATAACGGTATCGGATTGGAATTTATGCAACTCGCCGGATTAATGAAAAACCCGCCTTGTTGAATACCACCCTTACTACTGCATCGGCTACTGCACCGGCAGTTCAGGCGCTGTAATTACTTTTGGATTTTGCAGCATGTTTCTGCGCTGGTCGACAACATCAGAAATAACCTCTTCGGAAAATTCATCGTCAATAATCACTGGTACTGATTGCAGTTCTTCGCCTGTTGCCGCCCGCAATTGAACCGGCCCGCTCATCTTGACCAGATAGGGCTCGCGCTCATGAAGTGCCGGGTTTTCAACGATTTTTGCGGCACGTTTTTTTCCGTAGATTTTATCAAGCGTTGCGCGCGCCATCAATGCAATCAGATCTGAGCGAATATTTTCCCTATCAAAGGAAGAAACACTGTCGCTGGCATTTTCATTTGATACCACTGTTAGAGGAAATTCTCCCATAGAATCACCGGTTATCGCATCAATGAGGCGACCGTAACTGACCAATCTGTTTTCGCCCTGCTTCAAGCCTCTTTTTGATAAATCCCTGAAAGAAAGTTCATTCACTTCCAGATAAATTCTGGCTTGTTTGGTCCCCAGTTCAGCTCTTGAAAATTCGTAGCGAACTTCCTCCCGCAATTCATGCGAAAACCGGTTTCCCGCTTCCACCCCCTCGCTTTGCGTAACCACCACATTGTTTACATCAAGCTCCATATCCAGCGGAATAATACCTGTGCTGGCGCATGCAGTTGTAAATAACAGCGCGAAAATTACCAGAATTTTCTTAGGCAGCCAGTAGCGCATGGAAAATATGTCCCAAAATTCGGAAACCGGCAAAAGTTTTTACCGATATTAACAAATGTATAATGGTTATGGTTAACGTTCCGTTAGGATTATGACGTAACGGCAATTATATTGGCGATACTCATTTCCCTAGAAAAACACTTGTTATTTCTGACGCAACACTACAAAATTTCATTATGAAAATTTTAGTAACCGGCAGCTCCGGCCACCTGGGTGAAGCAATTGTTCGAACTTTGCGGGAATCAAAACGCCAATGTACCGCAATTGACATATCCAGTTCCGCCACCACCGATATTGTCGGCTCTTTATTTGATCGTAATCTGGTAAAAAAAGCCATGGCCGGTGTTGATGCCGTTATACATACGGCAACATTGCACAAACCCCATATCGCCACCCATAGCAGGCAGGATTTTGTTGATACCAATATTACCGGAACTTTAAACCTGCTTGAAGAAGCAGTGGCGCAGGGAATTGGCGCATTTATCTATACCAGCACAACAAGCGTATTTGGCAACGCACTCGTACCCCCGCCAGGTGAACCCGCCGCCTGGATTAGCGAAGATGTTGTCCCTATTCCCAAGAACATATATGGCATCACCAAATTTACGGCTGAAAACCTGTGTCAGCTGTTTTATCAGAAATATAACCTGCCTGCCCTCGTCCTGAGAACCTCCAGGTTTTTCCCGGAAGAAGACGACAGCAAACAAATGCGTGAAGGTTATTGCGACGACAATTCCAAAGCCAACGAGTTTCTGGCCCGCCGCGTGGAAATTTCCGACGTTGTCAGCGCGCACTTGCTTGCATTGGAAAAAGCAAAAACAATCGGCTTTGAGCGATACATCATCAGTGCAACCACACCGTTTTGCCAGGATGATCTGCCCGATTTACGCCGCAATGCGCCATTGGTTTTGCAAAAATATCTGCCGCAATATCCAGAGGAGTACAACCGCAGAAACTGGAAAATGTTCCCAATCTTCGATCGCATTTACAGCAATGAAAAAGCAAGAAACGAACTAGGCTGGAAACCCGTCTTTGATTTCAAACACGTGCTTGAACGCCTTAAGAATAATAAACCGGTACTAAGCCCGCTGGCCGCATCACTGGGGAAAAAAGGTTATCATGCTGAAACATTCGCCGATGGGCCTTATCCCATAGAGTAATAATCGCCGACAAGCCTACATTTTCATCATTTCAGCCACTTCAATGCTTCCACCAAACTCAAGGTGTGGACAGGTTTTGGCTATGCCAATGGCGCTTTCCTTACTGTCAGTCTCAACAACCATAAACCCCGAAATCGGATTGGCCCCGCCATCATCGCTGATACCAGAAGAACTCACCGTGCTCGACATACCAAGCGGTGCGCCCTGATTGGTCATCGCCTCGCCAACCTGCCCCATCCACACACCCCATTTTTCCTTGATCATCGCCTTATCGTCAGGATTTTCCGGTATGGTTCCACCATGAAAGGCCAGTATATAATTCGCCATTACGTTTCCTCCAGATTTTACAATGAATTACCAGTTTATCAGTTTGCTAGCTTTGCTTCCAGTTTGAATTAAATCAGTCTTGATTCATGATCAAAATTCGCAGAATATAAAGCACCATTTCACAGTCTGGTTTTGTTGAGGAATATCGGGAATATCAGATAACGCGTCACCAAAACACGAGGCTATATTATGATCCGCATATATTTCTCAGAATTCACCACAGGAAAATTACGCCGCCTTCCCTATCTGGGTTATGCACTGTTGTTATCTGTCATATTTTTTGCCTTTGGCCTTGCCACTGTCGCTGCAATTGCTGGAGCCGAAGCTATCGTAGGTGGCGATTTGATGGCAGCGCAGGATACAATTAGAAAATCGCTTGCCATGCCCTACCTTATTATTCTTGCAGCCTTCGTGTTGGCTTTATTTATCGCCGGCATGAATATCGCCGCAAAGCGCTTCAGCGATATGGGCCTGCCCGGATGGGTAGTTGTAGTTGGCGTTATCATCGTTTCATTTGTGATCTCCAGGTACATCTCACAAAATGTAAGCGGGCTGTTTAGTACGTTGGTTGTTGCCGCATTGTTATTTATCCCCAGTAATGCGCTAAAAGGAAAAGTCTAATGGGTGCAAAATTAACCTGGCTGGCAGCCGGCGGAATAGGACGGCGAGACTTTCGTAAGTTTAGGCAGTAAAGCAGAATAGCCATTTCAACACCCGACTGAACAGGAAAGTTCCAAAAATGTTTTATGAAGTTTTTGCCATTTTCACTACCTCACCATGGCTGGCGGCAATCCCTGCCTTGTTGTTTTTCTGGATGTATAACCGTTTCAAATTAAAGGTAATTCTCTACACCGCCCTGCTTTGGGCCGTATACCTGATTTATGAGCTGGGAATATATTTTGGCCTGTTGTGTGACGAAGATTGCAACATTCGTATTGATCTGTTCGCGATTTACCCTTTGTTGGCGGTGATGAGCCTGCTGGCCATTGCCTGGGTGGTTTTTTCTAAACTCAAGAAATCCTGACCGTTCTCAATAATCGTTATTGGGTTTATTGGGCCAATAAAATTCACGATATGTTCCCCAAGTGAAAAAATACTGTTATAGTTTATGACACAGCAGGAATCACCGCCTGCCAGCCCACTCACGCCCAAGAAATTTTACGATGTCGAATTCCGCCAACGATATACCCTTTTTTGACGGTGAGCCGACCTCCGGCTCCAATGATGCACCATCATCAATCACCGCGCGCGCACTGGCCGCAAGCAAGCCTGCACGTGCCGGTTACATGGATGGGTTAAACCCCGAGCAATCCGATGCGGTTGAAAGTCTCGATGGTCCCTTGCTGGTACTGGCTGGTGCAGGCACCGGAAAAACCCGGGTGCTCACCACCCGCATCGCCCATATCCTTGCCACTGGCCGCGCCTGGCCCAGTCAGATCTTGAGTGTTACGTTTACCAACAAAGCCGCGCGTGAGATGAAGCTGCGCATCGAAAAATACGTTGGTGACAGCGTTGAGGGCATGCCGTGGCTTGGAACTTTTCACTCGATATGTGTAAAAATCCTGCGCCGCCATGTAGAACTTGTCGGCCTCAAATCGAATTTCACCATCCTTGATACCGATGATCAAAAACGTCTGTTAAAACAATTGATCCGCGCTGAAGGTATTGATGACAAGCGCTGGCCCGCTCGCCAGCTTGCTGCACTTATCGACAATTGGAAAAACAAGGCGCTTGGCCCTGACCAGATTTCCGAAGGCGATGCCCGAAGTTTTGCCGATGGCAAAGGGCGCGATCTTTTTCGCCAGTATCAGGAACGTTTAAAGGTTTTAAACGCCGTCGATTTTGGTGATTTGCTGACCGAATGCATCCGCTTGTTTCGCGAGAATGAAGATGTTCTGGCCGATTACCAGTCACGTTTCAAATACATTCTGGTTGACGAATATCAAGATACCAATGTTGCGCAATATCTGTGGCTGAGATTACTGTCCCAGGGCAACGCAAAAACAAGCGATGATGAAAAACTTCCAGCCAATATTTGTTGTGTTGGCGACGATGACCAGTCTATTTATGGCTGGCGCGGGGCGGAGGTTGATAATATTTTGCGTTTCGACCGCGATTTTCCCGGCGCAAAAGTTATTCGTCTTGAGCGTAACTATCGCTCCACCTCCCACATTCTCGCCGCCGCTTCGCACCTCATTTCCCACAATGACGGACGCCTGGGTAAAACGCTTTATACAGAAAATTCTTCTCCTGATGAGACAAAAGTCAATGTTGCTGCCTGTTGGGATTCAGAAGAAGAGGCTCGAACCGTTGGTGAAGCAATCGAGCAATATCAGCGCGATGGCAAAAACCTCAATGATATGGCAATCCTCGTTCGCGCCTCCTTCCAGATGCGCGAATTTGAGGACCGCTTTGTTACGCTTGGTCTGAATTATCGCGTCATCGGTGGTCCAAGGTTTTATGAACGCCGCGAAATCCGCGATTGCATGGCCTATTTTCGCACCACCTGCCAACCCGCCGATGATCTGGCTTTTGAGCGCATCATCAATACGCCCAAACGCGGCATTGGTGATACCAGCGTGCGTATCATCCACGACAATGCCCGAGCGCGTAAAATCCCCTTGTTTCAGGCGGCGCGCGAACTGACAGACAGCGAAGAACTCAAACCCAAAACAAGATCAACACTAAAAAAACTGCTGGAGGATTTCGATCGCTGGTCCGCCAATCTGGAAACCATGCCCCATAGCGAGCTGGCCGAAATGATTTTGGAAGAATCCGGCTATACCCAGATGTGGCAGAATGACCGTGCTGCCGATGCGCCGGGCCGTCTTGAGAACCTAAAAGAACTCATCCGCTCGATGGAGGAATTTGAATCCATGCGCGGTTTTCTTGAACATATCTCTTTGGTCATGGACACCGACAAGAACGAAGATCTCGATGCGGTTTCCCTGATGACACTCCATTCGGCAAAAGGCCTGGAGTTCGATCACATATTCCTGCCCGGTTGGGAAGAAGGCCTGTTCCCTCACCAGCGCTCGCTCGATGAAAGCGGCAAATCAGGCCTCGAAGAAGAACGCCGCCTTGCCTATGTCGGCATTACCCGCGCCAAACAAACCTGCCACCTCTATTTTGCTTCCAATCGCCGTATTCACGGTCTGTGGCAAAATTCTATTCCATCGCGCTTCATTGATGAACTGCCCGCCGCTAACGTTGATATTGCCGAACCAACCAACTCCTACGGTGGTTATGGTGCAGCGGGTGCCGGTGGCGCTTATGGCAAAAGCCGCTTTGACACCTCAGATGCCTTCGCCACCAATTCCTACGCCACCCCCGGATGGAAACGCGCCCAGGCAAAAAACCCTGACGGCCAACGCGCCAGCGCCGCCCGCAACAACTGGGGCACCCGCTCTGGCACACCTGCAACCAGCAAAACCATAGAAGGCGACCTGGTCGCTTCCTCCATCAACGAACAAACCTCCAGGTTTTCCGTAGGCGACCGCGTCTTCCATATGAAATTCGGCAACGGCAACGTCTCCCTGGTCGACGGCAACAAACTGACTATTGATTTCGACAAAGCCGGACAAAAGCGGGTACTGGAGAGTTTTGTCGAGGCGGGTTGATACCATCTGCCATCAACTCGATATTACCCACCCATGACCCAACACCACCATTCCCTTCAAGCAAATCAAACTCAGGTTCGCAAAATCTTTGACCTGTTTGACGCCGAGTTTGAAGAAGATGGCCTGCCGGTTTCGTCTTATGAAATTGATGAGAAAATCGATCTGTGGGGAATTTCGGTCTATACCGATGAACATATTACCCAGTTAACAAAAACCCGCATGACCAAAGTGCTGAACGATAATGGCATAGATGTCGATATCAACAGCGAAATAATTGACGACACAGACTGGGTGGCCAAAACATTGCGCCAGTTAAACCCTGTTCGCGCCGGGCGTTTTCTAATTCATGGCTCCCATGATAAACACGCCGCGCGTTTTAACGACACTGCAATCAATATCGATGCTGGTCTGGCCTTTGGCACTGGCCACCATGGTACTACTGCGGGATGTCTTGATATGCTGGGGGTACAACTCAAACGGCGAAAATTTGCAAATATCCTGGATTTAGGCACCGGCTCGGGCATTTTGGCCATTGCTGCAGCCAAAGCAACAAAACAAAGGGTTTTAGCCAGCGATATCGATCCGGTTGCTACTAATGTGGCCCGCCAAAACGCCCGTAACAACGGCGTCGGTAATCTACTGACCTGCATCACTGCCAAAGGTTTCAAACACCGCGAAATCACTGCGCGCGCACCCTACGATTTGATTATCGCCAATATCCTGGCACGGCCATTGCAATCGATGGCTCGGGATTTCGCGCTTCATCTGGCGCCGAACGCAACGATAATCCTGTCCGGCTTACTGCCACACCAAAAAGCGCGAATAGTTGCATCATTTCGAATTCAGAAAATGTATTTTGCCAAAGCCCATATTCGCGATGGCTGGCTGACTTTGGTGTTGCGGGCAAAGTAACGCTTCAGGCAACCTGCGACTGGCTTTTTGGCGACTGGCTATATTGCTCCTGCAATATTTTCCAGGTGTCATAATGATCTTCAACCGGAAATACTTTATTGTCGGATGAGCCGTTTTTCACTGCATCCCCCAACGGCCGGTCATTGCCGCCAGTGTGCATATTGTCGCCAAAAAAAGCGATTTTACGGCCAGGATAGCGCTGGGATAATTCCTGAAATACCCGTGACTTATTCCAGCCGCGTGGCGTCACATCAACAGAAATTTGCCCTCCCACATTGGCCTCATAATCTGGAAAACGCTCCATGATATCGCCAATCATTTTTTGGCGCTCACCATTTTCTTTGTCCCTGGTAAAATAAGCCATGCGTTGTTTAGGGTCAGCATTTCGACCAACAACTGAAACGTTCAGCGTGCCTGTTCGTGCCTCAATATGATTACCCGTGCGCACCGGATATCTGCTGGCATCAACAAAATTCGCCAGAAATCCGGTAAGATCATCGGGAAACAGATGCTCCATGCGATAAACTGCCTGACCATCCACCAGCATCTCATTGCCTGAGCAGGTAAAAATTCCTGCAACCAGCCCAATGATATCTTTTGGCAACTGTTCTTCCAGTTTTGGCATATCGCTGCCCGATACCAAAAACACCTGGTAGTTCTGACAAACAGACTTGAAAAATCTGGCAAAATCTTCGTGCATCCTGCGACGCGGACCGGTCAAAGTGCCATCCACATCAAAAACGAGCAGTGTATCCATTACGCAAAACCTTGTTTTAGTCTGCTATCATTCTCGGCACCACTTTGGACGACCCCATTACCAGGCGGCTTTCTGGTAACTACAATAAGTTACAAATTTTAACGAAGCTGTTATGCTTGTTAAAAATACTAACCTGAATATTTCAAAACCATCATTTATGGTTAAAAAAGGCTTAACATGAGCGGTGACAATATCAAGACCGGATTTCAGAACTTCGACGAAAAATCAGACGGTAAAAAAGGCCCCGAACGACTGGCAGCCCTTCGCCGCAAGATGCAGGAAAAAAACCTGGATGCATGGCTCATTCCTCTAAGTGACGAATATCAAAATGAGTACCCGCCCGCCCGCGCACAGCGTCTCGCCTGGCTGACCGGCTTTACCGGTTCAGCCGGCTTTTGCATTGTCACGCGTGAAGATGCAATGGTATTCACCGATGGCCGCTATACGCTGCAGGTTAGCAAACAAATCGAGACTGATCATTTCACCCCCGCTGACCCGACAAAAATCCCGCCCCACAAATGGTTGGAAACCTGGCTGACAAACCGCACCAATTCCCGGACCACCCGCATTGGCTTCGACCCCTGGCTGGCTACCGTTGCTGCTAAAAAACAACTTGAGAAAAGAATTTCTTCTTATGGCGCGCAACTGGTCGGGCAGGAAAATCTGGTTGATTTGATCTGGCAAGATCAGCCCGGCTCCCCCCTTGAGCCGGTGTCAATTCAACCCGATAAATTCTCCGGCAAGCTTGCCCGTCAAAAAATCGAAGAACTAAAAACCCATCTCAGCGATAACAACGCAGACCTTTGTCTTATCACCGATCCTGCCTCCATCGCCTGGATGTTCAATATTCGCGGTGAGGATTTACCCCATACGCCATTGGCACTGGGTTATTGCGTCTTGCAATCCGAAGGTTTCCCGCTGCTGTTTATGGATAAACGCAAAATGTCGCGTGAAGTGGAAGCCTACCTCACCCAACTGGCCGATATTCACCCCCCTTCCCGCCTGGATGAAGAACTCGCGGCTATTTCCAGCGGCAAAACGATACTGGCTGATCCAGCGAAAATTTCCGTTGCTATGGCCAGTATAATTACTGCGCGAAACGGTAAAATTGTTGAAAAAACAGACCCGGTAATCCTGCCGCGCGCCATTAAGAATGAAGCTGAAATTCAGGGTTCCCACGATGCTCATCTGCGCGACGGGGTTGCTGTCACCAAATTTCTCTATTGGCTCGATCAGCAAAAACCCGGCACAATCGATGAAGTCGCGGCAGCCCGGTCGCTTGAGAATTTCCGGCGAACCACAGCTGGAAAATTCCAGAGTGAGCTGGCCGACATTTCTTTTGATACCATTTCTGGAGCCGGAGCAAACGGCGCAATTGTTCATTACCGCGTAACGCGTTTAACCAGCGCAACCCTGGAAAACAATTCCCTCTATCTGGTTGATTCGGGCGGCCAATATCGCGATGGCACTACCGATATCACCCGCACAATTGCTATCGGCACCGCCCCCGCTGATGCGATTGAAGATTTTACGCTGGTGTTGAAGGGCCATATCGCCATTGCCACCGCCCGCTTTCCCGTTGGTACCCGAGGTGTGGACCTTGACCCGCTTGCCCGCATTGCGCTTTGGCAACAGGGCCGCGATTATGCCCATGGAACCGGCCACGGCGTTGGCTCATTTCTTGCAGTCCACGAAGGCCCGCAGGGAATTTCACGAAAGGCAATGAGTGAATTAAAACCGGGTATGATTTTATCAAACGAGCCTGGTTTCTACCGCGAAGGCAAATACGGTATCCGCATTGAAAACCTTGTGCTGGTAAAAGAGCCAATAGAATTTGAAGGCGGCAATATAGCGGTAATGGGTTTTGAAACCCTGTCACTGGCCCCAATCGACTTGCGCCTTGTTGATCCAGGCCTGATGAACCAGCCCGAACTCCATTGGCTCAATGCCTATCACGGCTGGATAAAACGCCAATTTTCCCGGCATTTGGAAGAAAGTGAAGCAAAATGGCTGGAAGATGCAACCAGACCCCTGAGCAATGAATTACCCGCCGCTTCCGCTTAA
>JAKISV010000212.1 GCA_021648425.1 Rhizobiaceae bacterium | reverse complement strand
ATGCCAGCCACATCTGAAATCAGGTTTCTGGTGCCGGGTTTTGGAGAATATGCCATCTGCCCTCACTTTGTCCCTATTGCGCCCTGGTGAATGTTTTACCGTTCCAGCGATAAAGCTGATACTGGGTTGTGATGTTTTTGCCGTTGGCGTCAAATTCCACATCACCCAGGATGGTTGAAAACCTTTTACCGGCGAAACTTTGCCCGGCCTCACCAAAATAACCCACTACAACCTGGATGGTGGCATATCCAAGCAGCAGGTAGGGTTCAGGCTCCAGCCCGGCTTTCTCAATTTTTTCCATTATCTGGCTCACCTGGTCAAGTTCTTCCGGCGGACTGGGCATAATGGCAAGCAGGCCGACGGGTATGCCCTTATTGTCGTCAATATAGGGCAGCAGGGATACGGCTTCACCGGTGGCAATTTCGATGTTTGGGCCGAATTCAATCATGTTGCGGCCAATCAGTGCCACATCTTGCGCGCTGGCAGCCAGAAAAACCGCATCAACGCCCGCTCTTGATAAACGTCGGATTAATCCGGCCTGGGTGGATTGGGCCGGGCGGAAATTATCGACAAATTGCGGCTTGTTGCCGGCTTCTTCCATCAGGGCGCGAAATTCATCGGCCATGGTTCGCCCAAATATCGTGCCATCATCGACAATCGCATAGGGCGTGGATTTCCACCGTTGCGAAAGCACTTCAAATGCGGCGCGGCTGACATCGGTGTCGCGTGGCGCCATCTGCCACACATTCCATGATTCACGTTCGCGATCTTTTAATATGCGTACCGAGCGCGCAGCTGATATCAGAATGGGAATATTCGCCCCGCGCAACATATCGGCAGCGGTATAAACCGGTTCATTGCACAAATAACCGGCAATCAAAACCGCACCGGCCGCACGAATATCATCAACCGCCAGTTCGGCCAGATCTTTGTCACAACCATCATCGGAGATAATGATTTCAATGTTGCTTGTATCGGGCAGCAATTCCATCGCCAAACGTGCGCCCGCTGCATATTGCCTGCCCAAAGGGGCGGCATTGCCGCTGAGTGGAACAGATACGCCCACCTTAAAGGGTTGCGCCAAAGACTGCATTGTGGAAGCCGATAACACGACGCCTACGCAAACCAGCATCTTTAATAGCGCTAAAGGAATTGAAGTCTCAGGAATTTTCAATTGATGCTATTCCAGGAATTGACAGGTTTGGACTTTTCCAAACGGTGCAAAGGTAATATGCTTTTTTTAAACAATAGCGGAGCAATGCAGTGCAGGCCAGATCAAATCCCAATTCTATCCCCAACTCTATAGATGAAACTTTGTCTTTGCTGCAACGTGGAGGCTATGTGGCAGATCGCTCTTTAGCCACTGTCTTGTATCTAAGCCTGAAAATGAAACGCCCGCTTTTTCTGGAAGGTGAGGCGGGTGTGGGCAAAACGGAAATTGCCAAAGTATTAAGCGCTGCCCTGGGCAGGCCGCTTATTCGCCTGCAATGTTATGAAGGGCTTGATATTTCTTCTGCCGTTTATGAATGGAATTATTCCGCCCAAATGATTGAAATTCGTATGCGTGAAGCGTCCGGCCAAAAGAGCAAAGGTAATCTTGAAAAAGATATTTTCTCCGAGAAATTCCTCATCAAAAGGCCGTTGTTACAGGCTCTTGAAGGCAGCCCCTCAGGGCCACCGATATTGTTGATTGATGAGTTGGACAGGACAGACGAGGCGTTTGAGGCATTTTTGCTGGAGATATTGTCGGATTATCAAATTACCATTCCTGAAATTGGCACTATCAGCGCCAAACAGCCGCCGATTGTTATTATCACTACCAACAGAACCCGCGAAATTCATGATGCGCTCAAGCGTCGATGCCTTTATCACTGGGTGGATTATCCCGATGCGGTGCGCGAGATGGAAATTCTAAAAACCAAAGTGCCCGGTGTTGGCGATCGCTTGTCCACTGAAATTGTCGCTTATGTTCAAAAACTGCGCCAGCAGGAGTTGTTTAAAAATCCCGGTGTAGCCGAAACACTCGATTGGGCAACGGCACTGATAGAACTGGACAAGCTGGCGCTCGATCCCCAGGCGATTTCAGACACGGTGGGAGTGTTGTTAAAATATCAGGATGATATTGCCAGAATATCTTCAAGCGAGGGCACCAAGTTGCTCAATGAAGTCAAATCTGAACTGGTGGCCCAAGGGTGATCATTCAATGCAGCAAATGAAGCAAAATCCCGAAGGAAAACTGGCGCAGAACGTTTTATATTTTGCCCGCACCCTGCGCGGTGCAGGAATGAGAATTGGACCCGCTGCGATGGTCGATGCGGTTCGTGCGATTGAAACCTGCGGCATATCCAATCGTGACGATTTTTACTGGACATTGCATTGTGTAATGGTGATACGGCGTGAAGACCATGCCGTATTTGATGAGGCATTTCGTCTGTTCTGGCGCTCGCGTGAACTGGTGGAAAAAATGCTGCAGATGTTTTCACCCGTTGCCAACCCTGCGCCCTCTAAAGAACGCCAGCGCGCCGCCCAGTCGCGCGTTGCCCAATCGCTTTTTCCCGAGCAGGCAGCCAAACAAAATGTTGAGAAGCCGGAAGTTGAAGTGGATGCGGTATTTACCGCGTCACAAAAGGAAATTTTGCGGCGCAAGGATTTTGCCCAGATGAATGCCGATGAACTGGCCCAGGCGCGAAATGAACTGACGCGATTGCAATTGCCCTTCCAGGAAGTAAAAACGCGCCGGTTTATCAGCGTTAATAGGGTCAGAAAAATTGACATGCGTAAGACATTTTCTTCCTCTCTGCGAACCGGTGGCGATTTGCTGTTGCCAAGATTTCAACAAAAACGCACTCGACTTCCTCCGATTGTAATTCTGGCGGATATATCGGGATCTATGAGCCAGTATTCCCGCCTGTTCCTGCACTTTTTTCATGCACTCAGCGAAAGCCGCCAGCGCGTGCATACGTTTTTATTCGGCACGCGACTGACAAATATTACCCGTCAATTGCGAATGAAAGACCCTGATGAAGCATTGGCGCAATGTTCTGATGCGGTGGAAGACTGGTCCGGAGGCACGCGTATTGGCCGAACGCTGGAGGATTTTAACCGTTTATGGTCCCGGCGCGGTTTAGGGCAGGGGGCTGACGTATTACTGATTACCGATGGGCTGGAACGCGATAAAGATCATGGCCTTGAAAAACAAATGGATCGCCTGCACCTCTCCTGTCGTCGATTGATCTGGTTAAATCCATTATTGCGTTATGATGGATTTGAAGCGCGCGCCAATGGTATTCGCGCTATGCTGCCCCACGTGGATGAGTTCAGAGCGGTGCACTCGCTGGATGCAATAGCCGACCTTTGCCAGGCGCTTAGTGGCAATACACAGCGCCGGTTTTCTCCACGAAAATGGCTGGACAAAGTTGAAGCGGAAGGAATGCAAGATGCATAATGAACTGACAGTTGCAGAAAAATGGCACGACGAGGGACGCAAAATTGCCCTTGCTACCGTTGTCGAAACCTGGGGCTCTGCACCGCGACCGGTAGGTTCTCATTTGGTAATCGACGCTGATGGAAATTTTGAAGGTTCGGTATCGGGTGGTTGTGTCGAAGGGGCGGTAATTGCTGAGGCTATTGACGTGATTGAAAGTGGAAAACCTCAGGTGCTGGAATTTGGTGTTGCAGATGAAAAGGCCTGGGAAGTAGGTTTGTCGTGCGGCGGGCGTATTCGTGTGCTGGTCGTGAGTTTAGGCTGATGGATAATAAGATCCTCAAGGCCCTGACTAAAGAGCGCCAAAACCGGCGCGCTGTAATTTTGATGACTGAGATTGAGAGTGCAAAGTCGCATTTGATTATCGAGGGAGAGGAGATTGATGGCGATTTCAGTGATGAAATCAGACAGGGTTTCCTTAC
>JAKISV010000211.1 GCA_021648425.1 Rhizobiaceae bacterium | reverse complement strand
AGTTCTAACTTCATCCGTGGCCTGGGTCATTTGATTGGTGTCGGCATTTCCGGCATTGTCAGTTTCACTTGTGGCGGCATCATTGGCAGTATCAACAATTGCGGGTGGGGCTCCTATACCATCAACCATGCTCATCAATGCATCTTTGTTCAACCACAACGCATATAAACCGCCACCAATAACGCCAAGAGCCAATACGATCATCAGCAGTGTTGAGCCAAAACCGCCTTTTGATTTACCTGACTTGTTAATGCTGCCTGACTGGCTGCGTGAATCGATTTTTGTGTCGGGTTGTGCAGCCAATGCGGTTTCGGAATATTCCATACCCTTCGGATCGTGTAATACCGGGGCAGCAGCAATGGGCGCGGTAGCGTGAGGGGGTGCTTCTCCAGCACTGTTTTCGTTCGCTTGCCCTGCTGTTACCGCCGCAGTTGAAGAAACCGGCTGGCTGACCGGTGCTTGCGGCGTTTGGGCTGGTTGCATTTCGTCATCGGGCTGCGGGGCGGGCGGGCCGCCAAACTCGGTTTCAAGTTTTTCGATTGCACCTTCCAGCATTTGCATCTGCCGGTCGATTGCCTCGTCGCTTGGCATGGGGTCAATGGCGCGCAACTGACGATCGATTGCTGACCTTGCCTTACTGTAGACAACGCTTCGGGTCGTTTGGGAGTTATCACTCAATCCCGATATCGTCTTCTTCAATATCGAATAATAGTCAGCCATCAATCACTCATTTAAGTTCGTTATTAGTATACCAGGATTTGTTTTAGTCCTGAAATGGGTCGTGAACAAGTATTGTATCATCCCTTTCAGGTGATGTGGATAAAAGCGCCACCGGCGCACCGATCAATTCTTCTATCTGACGCACATATTTAATTGCCTGAGCTGGCAGTTCTGCCCATGATCTTGCACCGGCGGTTGTGCCCTTCCACCCTTCAAGTGTTTGATAAACAGGCTCAATTCTGGCCTGTTGCCCCTGACTTGCCGGCAGATAATCTATTTTTTCACCATCAAGCATATAGCCGACACATATTTTGATTTCCTCAAGTCCGTCCATCACATCCAGCTTGGTCAGCGCAATGCCATGAATGCCGTTGGTTGAAACAGCCTGGCGCACCAGCACCGAATCAAACCAGCCGCACCGGCGTGATCTGCCGGTAACGGTTCCAAACTCATGGCCTTTTTCACCCAGATATTGCCCCACTTCATCGAACAATTCAGTGGGAAACGGCCCTTCACCCACCCTGGTGGTGTAGGCTTTGGTAATGCCCAGAATATAGCCCAGCGCGCCTGGTCCAAGTCCGGTTCCGGCCGCAGCCTGTCCTGCCACCGTGTTGGATGAAGTTACAAACGGATAAGTGCCATGGTCGATATCCAGCAAGGTGCCCTGGGCTCCTTCAAACAGGATACGCGATCCTTTTTTTGTTTCGCGATCGAGCAACCGCCAGACAGTTTCACGAAACGGCAGGATGCGGTCTGCCACAGAAACCAGTTCGTCATAAATCACCTGATGGCTCACTTCGGGCTGATTAAGACCGCGCCGTAAAGCATTATGGTGTGTTAAAATGCGATCAATTTTTGCCGGTAATGTCTCCAGATTGGCCAGGTCCATCACCCGGATTGCCCGTCGCCCTACTTTATCTTCGTAAGCAGGTCCAATACCGCGTCTTGTTGTGCCTATTTTTGTACCGGAATTGGAAGCGGCATCCTCGCGCATTGCATCCAGTTCTCGGTGCAGGGACAATATCAGGGTTGCATTGTCAGCGATGCGAAGGCGGGTGGCATCTATCATCACGCCCTGTTTGGCGAGTTTTTCAATTTCGTCAATCAGCGCATGGGGGTCGATAACCACCCCGTTGCCGATCACGCCAAGTTTTCCTTCGCGCACCACGCCTGAAGGCAGGAGGCTCAGTTTATAAACGACACCGTCTATTACTAATGTGTGCCCGGCATTATGCCCGCCCTGAAAACGTACCACCACATCGGCGCGTTCCGACAACCAGTCGACAATCTTGCCTTTGCCTTCATCTCCCCATTGGGAACCAACCACTACAACATTTGCCATGAGAACCCCGATGAACAATAATTTCAAATATGCAATTGCGACAAATCGCTTGCCACCGGATTGCGATTGTTCATAATCCGTTTTGCAAATAGCCGCAATAGTTTCCCGGCACTGATCAACAGCTAACATGTGCGGTAAATTGCACACCGTATAATTATCAATCGAATAGCTCCATGCAAAAATTCTTCGCCTGGTTTGTCAACCAGCCCTACCTCCTGCTTACCCTTACCCCTATAATCTGGGGCGGTAACGCTATTGCGGGCAAAATGGCGGCGGGACATATTTCGCCTGCGCTGCTCACATCCATGCGCTGGTTTTTTGCCATGGCAATTGTTTTACCCTTTGCCCTGCCTCATCTGAAAAGAGAATTGCCGCGCTTAAAACCGCACCTGCCTTTTTTGTTTGCTCTTGGTGCCATTGGTTTTGCCTTGTTCAACAATATTTTCTATCTGGCCCTCAACTACACTTCAGCCATTAATGTCTCCATTGTTCAGGCGGCAATGCCGTTGGTGGTTTTCATTTTGAACTTTGCGATATTCCGCATCAAATCCAACACGCTGCAACTGGTTGGTTTTGCCCTGACATTGGTTGGTGTAGTCATCGTTATCACCAACGGCAAACCGCTAAGTGTGTTTAGCCAAACTCTCAATTTTGGCGATTTAATCATGCTGATAGCGGTATTTTGCTATGGCGGATATTCCGTGGCGCTACGCAACAAGCCTGAAATTCACTGGCTTAATTTCATTGCAATTTTGGGTTTCTCCGCCTTTGTTACATCGGCCATTTTTTCACTTTATGAATGGTATGCCGGTCAGATAATCCTGCCAAACTGGCGCGCCATGGGAATAGTTGCTTATGTTGCCATTTTCCCCTCAATCATTGCCCAACTGTTCTGGATGCGCGGGCTGGAACTGATCGGCTCAAACCGTGGCGGCGTTTTCATCAATCTGGTGCCAATATTTGGCGCAGCACTGGCGATTATGTTATTGGGTGAACAGTTTCAGCTGTTCCATGCACTGGCAATGGTTTTGGTGGTTGGTGGCGTTGTGCTGGCGCAAAACAAGGGCCGGAACAAATCATAAGTCCAGATTGTTTTTATGCTTTGGTGCGGTATCAACCGTTCCCATGATTCTTCAAAACGATTCCAGTACCACAACCAGATCTTTGGGTAACGGGGCTTCAAACAGCAGGTGTTCGCCGGTTGCGGGGTGTTCAAAGCCCAGCAGTTTGGCGTGCAGGGCCTGGCGTTTTAGTTTCAAAAGAGCGGCTTTGGTTTTGGGAGCCAGTACGTTGGCTTTGGTCTGGTAATGTTTGCCGTAGTCCTGATCGCCGAGCAACGGGTGGCCCAGATGGGCCATGTGGACACGGATCTGATGGGTTCTGCCGGTTTCCAGCACACATTCAACCAGACTGACATTGGTTTCGCCTTCGCCTGCACCATCGAGATGGCGCACTACGGTATAGTGGGTGACGGCATGGCGTGCGTCAGGGCCATAGATTTTTACCACGGCGCGTTTGAGGCGGTTGCCGGTTGAGCGGCCTAGGGGAGCATCGATTGTGCCGGTGTTGCGGGCAAGCGCGCCCCAGACCAGGGCCATCGACAACGTGGCCACGGCGCTGCAAGGCACGGGCGTGCCCCTGACCGCCGACGGTGGCGTGCGCTACTCCGGCGACATCGCCAAGGCGATTGCCGCTGGCGCCAGCACCGTGATGATGGGCGGCATGTTCGCCGGCACCGAGGAAGCCCCTGGCGAAGTCATCCTGTACCAAGGCGCAGCTACAAGAGCTACCGCGGCATGGGCTCGATCGGCGCCATGAAGGACGGCTCCGCCGACCGCTACTTCCAGGAAAACGACGAAACCACCAACCCGAACGCCGACAAGCTGGTGCCCGAGGGCATC
>JAKISV010000020.1 GCA_021648425.1 Rhizobiaceae bacterium | reverse complement strand
GGCAATCCTGAATGTCAGCTATGGGTGTCTTGCCTTGCGGGATCACCTTTTGGTTGATGGCTTGTTTCCATCATCCTTTGTGCTAGAGCATTTTGGGCAATAACTGGAGGAATCTGACCTTGGTAAATTTCATGATCAACAGTGATAAGATTCCCCGCATTCCTGCGCTTGATTACGCACGTGGAATTGCGCTGATTGCCATGGCAGTGTTTCACTTCGGCTGGGATCTGGAGTTTTTTGGCCTGGCGCGGCCGGGCATGACGGTTGAACCCCAATGGAAATATTTTGCCCGCACCATTGCCTCAAGCTTTCTTGTGCTGGTGGGCATTGGTTCCTGGTTGGCTCATCATAATAAATTCGCCATTCGCACCTTTGCCAAAAGAGTAATAATTGTCGGCGCGGCTGCATTGTTTATCACCGCTGCACCCTATTACAGTTCACCCCAAAATTTCATTTTCTTTGGCATATTGCACAATATTACGATTTCCAGCCTGCTGATACTGTTGTTTTTACGCCTGCCCACACCGATCATTATCTTGTGCGCGATCGCTACTCTTTCTGCCCCCTGGTGGGCTAAAACCGCTTTACTTGACGACCCCATCTGGTGGTGGACAGGCCTTTCAACCTTTACACCCGTTGCGCTTGATTATGTGCCGGTATTCCCCTGGTTTGGCTGGGTATTAACAGGACTTGCTATGGCTAAACTGTTTACCAAATGGCAAGTCTGGAAAAAAATGAGCGGACCGCAATTTGCAGACCCTTCCGGCAGATTGATGCGCTTCTTTGGCCGCCACTCCCTGATTTTCTATCTGCTGCACCAGCCGATCCTGATGGGGCTGGTTTATACTTATGTGAAAATCAGCGCTGGTATTTAATAAACGCAGTGAGTTCACCAACCTTGTCATAAAGCCTGCGCCCGGCTTCGTTGAAGTCCTGGGTGAGCCAGTATACTCCCAAACATCCGTGTTCATCGGCTTTTTCATATACTGCCTCAATCAGGGCGCGTCCGATACCTTTGCCACGCTGATTGCTGTTAGTAAAAAGATCACCAAGATAACAACGCGGTTCGGGGTGCCACGTGTGGCTATGAAACAAATAGGTGGCAAACCCAACCAAAGCACCATCATCATCCTCACAAACCAGACAAAACGGCCCATCGCCCGGTGGATTCATCAAGCGCTCCCAGGTGTTTTGAGAAGTTTTTGACAAATCAGATTTATAAAACTCATAATAACCCCGCCACATTACCAGCCATTCTACCTTATCTTGTGCTGTGGCACTACGGATTATCATTGACTCTACCTTCACTGGAATATCTAAATTGAGATTATAACGATAGGAGAATCCCATGGATAAACCAAGCAGTATTCCCTGGCCGCCACTGCTCTATTTAACTGCCATAATTGCCGCATATTTTCTGGGCACCATTTACCCCCTGCCCTGGTTACCCGCGTCCGTTTCAGAAAGCCTGTTTGCACTTGGCATTGTGCTGATTGTTGGTGGTTTTACCCTGGATATTTATGCGATCCGTGCGTTGATGAAACACAAAACCACCGTCATGCCCACCAAGGGTGCAGATAAGCTGGTATCGTCAGGACCCTTTGCTCTCTCACGCAATCCGATTTATCTGGGAAATACCATTCTCACTTTCGGTCTGGGTATTGCGTTCGCCAATCCCTGGTTTTTCATCGCCGCCATCGCAGCCGCCCTTGCCACAAACTATCTGCAAATTATTCCAGAAGAAAAACATCTGGAATACCGCTTCGGCAAACAATGGCGCACTTATTCCAAAAAAGTTCGCCGCTGGATTTAAACCACGAATTTATTGGTATTGCTCAAGCCGCTCAGTCAACAAATCAAAAAACCTGTCCGCATTCACATCATACGCCCATTGAACATTGGCGGTATTATCTGTCACCTGCCAGAAATCCACCGCTGTATGTCCCATGGTCAATTCACTGCCGGTTTCAACGGCAACATGACATGGTTTCAGTTCAAACAGTTCGGGTTTCAACAGCCACGCAACCGTACACGGGTCATGCAGCGGTGCGCCGCCGCTTGAGTATTTTTTGCTGTCATGTTTGCCAAAATAGTCGAGCATGTCGGCTGCTGCTTCTGAGACCGGGTTACCCAGGGCACGGATTGCCGCTACCCGCGCCGGATTCGTCATCACCTTGTGGGTAACATCCAGTCCAAACATGATAATCGGTCGTTGGCATTTTAGCACCACATCGCAGGCATGGGGGTCGACATAGATATTGAATTCCGCCGAAGGCGTCACATTTCCCGCCTCAAAACTGGCCCCGCCCATAATAACAATCTGCTTGATTTTATCGGCAATATCCGGCGCTTTAACCAGCGCCATGGCAATGTTGGTAAGGGGGCCTGTGGCAATGATAGTAATTTCATTATCCCGCGCACCGCGCAGGTTTTCGACAATAAAATCAACACCATGGATATCCTGCATCTTCATCTCAGGTTCAAAAAACTCAAACCCGTTAATACCGGTAATGCCATGCACTTCTTCCGCCGTCACCAGATCGCGCACCATCGGGCGAATGGCGCCTGAATAAAGTTTGACGTCAGTGCGCCTGGTAGTCTCAACCAGCATCGCCAGATTTAACCTGGTCCTGGCCAGTGGCACATTTCCCCCCACCGCAACAATGCCGCGAATATCGAGTTCCGGCGCATTAAGCGCTAAAAAAAGCATAATCGCATCGTCCTGACCGGGGTCACAATCGATGATGACAGGAATGGGCTTGGTCATTTTGACATAAATTCCTCAATCTCTTTTTTCAAAGGCATGGCATCGGCTGCGCCAAATTTCCCCACACACAATGCTGCCCCTGCTGAAGCAAACCGCAGGGCATCTTCCAACTTCGCACCTTCGCTGAAACGCGCTGCAAAACAACCGTTAAATGCATCCCCTGCCCCGGTGGTATCAACCGTATTTTCAATTTCAAATGCAGGCATTGTTATTGTTTCTTTACCACTCACAGCAACCACCCCCAGGCTGCCCATGGTGACAATCGCAGTGCCAACACCGCGCGAGCATAAAATTTTTCCAGCTTTTACCGCATCATCCAGTGCGCGCACGTCAAAGCCGACAAGCAAACCCGCTTCGCTTTCATTGGGCGTGATAAAATCCAGCTGCTGATAAAGTTCTGGTGCCAACTGGCAGGCGGGAGCCGGGTCGAACAGCGTTTTAACACTATTGGCTCGGGCATGAACAAGCCCGGCTTTGGCCGCAACCATCGGTACTTCCAGATTGGTCATGAATAATGTCGAGCTTGTAATGACATCTCCAAACCCGTTCACTTCCTTTTCCCCGAGCAAAGAAGCAGCCCCCGGTGCGATGACTATCTTGTTGTCGGCAGATTTTTCCTCCACCATTATCATCGCTGTGCCAGTCGGCATTGCAGCACTGGTGAGCACATGGGAAGCATCTATTTTTTCGCGTTCCATTACGCCACGTGCCATCTGGGCAAAATTATCTTCACCCAACTGGGTCAACATCACTACCGTGCCCCCATCCCCCATCGCCCGGCGGCTGGCTACGGCCTGATTAAAACCTTTACCCCCCGGCTGCACTTCAAAAGAAATTGCGTGCAAGGTCTCACCGGTTTTTGGAAAACGCTCCACCAGAAATTTTAAATCCGCATTGAAAACCCCAAGCACACTAATCATCGCGTTCAACCAACTGAGAGGTAATCTTGTCCATTATCTCAGCAGGCGGGCGTTGCAATTTCATGGTCTTTGCAACAACAAAAACACTGACAAATTCACCTTCAAAACACATCACGCCGTTTTGTTTTCCGCTCACACCAAAGCGAATGGAACTGTTGCCGATTTTTAACAGCGAAACTTCACATATCAGTTTATGGCGTGGGGTAACCGGGGAAGAAAAATCGATGCTCATGTGAACAAACGGCGTGCCGATATTTCGATCGAGATTGAGTTCAAACCAGTTATACCCGGTTTGTTTTTCCCACCAGGCTTCAATCGCCTCCAGCGCGAAGTAGGGAATGCGCCCGGTATAGGCAATCAGCGCCGGGTCGCAATCGGCCCAGGTTACACGAATGGTGTGCAAAAACGGCTCAATAGGTTTCGACATGATACCTCCCGCCCTGGCGCATTTCATCGCGCGTTTGCGGCCAATTCATATCAATGTCATCAGCGATTTTTTCAAATGCACTTTCAACGCCCTGTTCCATCGCTTTCAATCCGCATATGTAAATATGAGTTTGTGGATCGTTTAACGCCTTGCCAATGGTGTCAGCAGCCTTCAACATTTCATCCTGAACATAAGATTTGTCTTTATCCTCAGTTCGCGAAAAGGCAAAATATTTCTCCAGAAATTCATCCGGCACTTTATTTAACGGCCCGAAATAGGGCAGGTTTTCGCGTGAGCGCGCCCCAAAAAACAGCTTCAATGCGCCTTCAACACCAGGCAACACCCGTTGGCGACGCATGGTAAAAGCGCGAAATGGTGCTGAACCGGTCCCTGTACAGATCATCAACAATTTAGCCTGCGGGTCATCGGGCATCAAAAAACTGGCCCCGTATGGCCCGGTTATGTTGACTTTGTCACCCTTGGCAAGGTCGCAAATATAATTAGAGCACACACCTTTTTCTTCACGCTTTACCGTCAACGACAGATTGTTGACATTTGCGCGTTCCCCATCCCGTGGACTTGAAACCGAATAGAGGCGCGGCATGAAAGGCTTGCCATCCTCATCTTTTCCCGGTGGAGTAATACCAATGCTTTGGCCCTCCAAAACCGGAAAAACCTCTTCCCCAAGGCTGATGATCAAATGACGCACATCGCTGTCGGCATCAGGCGCAGTCAGGCGAAAATTTCCCTGCAGGGTCGCTTCAAGCGGATTATTCAGATTGCGCAGATTAATGGTTGGTTTTGATGCAGATGCTGGCGCCACCATTTTACCAGCACCGCTATGGGCGTCCGCCAGCAGCGCAGCAACTACTTCATCAAGCGCCTCAAGCGGCCCTGCCCCATTATCTTTAAGTTCTTCCTGCTCAGGCAATTCCATCCAGCCAAACTGTTCTTCAATAGAATATGGACTGGTCACCACCCGCCAATTATCAATTGAACCCGTTGGACATGGCGCAATGCAGTCCATGCATTGAGCGCAGATTTCCGCATCAACAACGACATTATCGTCATTGTGTGAGATTGCTCCAATCGAGCAGGTTTCTTCGCAAGTGTAACAACGAATACACAGTTCGGGGTCTATCAGATGTTGTTTTATCGGTTCGGCCATGAAAAATTACGCCATGTGCAGTTGCACATATTCAAAATCACCAGGCTTATTATCAATGCCCACTCGTGGCGGTGAAATCCAGTTGGCGTATTTTCCTGTTTCCCACATCGGCTCCATCAGCGACTGGATAAAATCACCATCGGCTTTTGATGGCAGCCATTGATCGCTCGAATTATCCCATTCCTCGCGCGAAATAACCTTGCCCTCAGGCGTAATAGGAGCGCCATCAAACACACCAATTTTGCGATGAAATCCTGAATGGGGTAACTTCAACTCAAACTCAATATTGGCCTTGGCAATAATATGGTTCCAGCGTTTCACACCACCGGCTGCATCTTTGGTGTAATCATCGCGAAGTCGCATATTAATGGCCGTCAGTGCCGGCATTTCTTTGGTTTCAATTTTACCATCAACAAATTGCGAGGCCAAATAAGTATCATTTTTCAGCTGATGATCATCATCAATCTTGTTTTCCTGATAACGCCCTTTTATGCCCGAATTAAATGCATTGGCAGCATTGGTGGAAATTTCTGAGCCAAACAAATCCAGTGACAAAGTATAATGCAGATTGAGTTTTTTCTGGATGGTCGGCAAATCAATCACGCCCAGCGCACGGATTTTATCAACATCAAACGGGTCGCTGATCCCCGCTTCATTCATCACTTCGCAGGTGCGCTGAATGGTGCGCCCTACCCCGGTTTCACCCACAAACATATGGTGAGCCTCTTCTGTCAGCATAAAACGGCAGGTGCGCGACAGCGGGTCAAAACCCGATTGCGCCAGCGCTTCAAGCTGCATTTTTCCATCGCGATCCGTGAAATAGGTGAACATAAAAAATGACAGCCAGTCCGGTGTTTCTTCATTAAATGCCCCCAGCATGCGCGGCGCTTCTTCAGAACCTGACTGGCGGCGCAGCAAATCATTGGCTTCTTCGCGCCCGTCACTGCCAAAATATTTTTGCAACAGATATACCATCGCCCACAAATGCCGCCCCTCCTCAACATTCACCTGAAACAGGTTGCGCATGTCGTAAAGTGAAGGCGCGGTTTTGCCCAAAAAGCGCTGCTGTTCGACGGAGGCGGGTTCGGTATCGCCCTGAATGACAATCAACCGCCGCAGCAAAGAACGGTATTCACCGGGAACCTCCTGCCAGGCCGGTTCGCCAAAATGTTCTCCGCAGGCAATCGTTCGCCCTTCAACTTGAGGTGCCAGCAAAATCCCCCAGCGGTAATCGGGCATTTTCACATAGTCAAATTTCGCCCAACCCTTGGGGTCAACACTGATTGCGGTTCGAAGATATACAAGGCTTTCCTGAAACCCCACCGGCCCCAGCCCCTTCCACCAGTTGATATATCCCGGATGCCAACGCTCCAGCGCTTTGAGTACGCGCCGATCGCTGGACAGGCCAACATTGTTGGGTATCATTGTATCGTAATCAACACTCATATTTTTGGCAATCATCTGGGCCATGTCATTCTCCGTTGTTATTATTATACACGCCGTTTGTCATATTTTCCACGAATGCCGCTGCCGTATCTGCGCAATGCACCCTCTTCGCCCACCGCATTGGGTCGCTGGAAAATCCAGTTCTGCCAGGCGGTCAGGCGACCAAAAATTCTGGTCTCCATTGTTTCAGGCCCGGCAAAACGCAAATTGGCCTCCATACCGGTTAGCGCATCGGGCGAATAACTCGCACGTTCCTCAAGAAACACGCGAATATCATCTTCCCAGTCAATATCATCAAGGGCAAAAGTTACCAGCCCCAACGTATCAGCTTGCGCGGCGTCCAGCTTTTCACCAGCATGAGTTTTTGCCTTGTCCACACTTTCGGGCGAACCCAAGAATCGTGTTTGCAGCCGGGTAAGGTCATTAGACATCGGGTAAAGTCCGAAATTGGCTTCACTCAAAATAAGTGTCGCCACCGGGCGGTTATCACCTTCAAATTCTCCATCGGCCATATAAGAACGGTCCACCGCAAACAAAATTTCGGCCAGCGTACCGGCAAAACACGAACCGGGTTCAATCAGCCCTATCAGTGTTCGTGAAGTCATATCGATGCGCTTTAGCACCCGCTTCCAGTAAAGCATGATTTCATTGGCCAACCAGTCATTTTTATTGTCGAGCAGAAATTTTTCATGGGCCAGAACATTCGCCGGTTCACCGCTGGTTTTGAATACCACAACACCCAGTTCAGTCTCGTTAAACCGCAGGTGAAGAATTGCATCATCCAGTTCGCGCGCAACCCGTAACATCCAGTTTTGCGCACCTTCCTGGTGAAGTGCTGCCAGATTTTCAGGCGCATTTTCATCAGGTGAAGCAATATTGATTGTGGCAACTTCGCCATCGCGATCGATTGAAACTTCAACCGAAGAATAAATGAGCGAACCATCTTCGCCAATTGTACGTTCCAAAGGTGTAAGATTAATTCCTTTGCGGGCGGTTTCACGGTTGGCTTTTGCCGCAATTTTGCGCGCTGTATCAGCCACCGCCTCGTCAAACTTCGAATTGGCTACCAGTTCATCAACCAACCCCCATTCCAAAGCCCGCTTACCGCGAATGCCTTCTTCTGTTGAACAAAAAACATCAGCCCGGTCGCGGCGAATTTTTCGCTTGTCCGTTACCCGTGTCAGTCCGCCTGTTCCCGGCAATACTGCCAGTAGCGGCACCTCGGGCAATGACACATTTGATGAGCCGTCATCTGTCAGGATAATATGATTGCAGGCAAGCGCCAGTTCATATCCGCCACCTGCGCACGAGCCTTTTATAGCACAGATATATTGCTGCGAAGAATCATCGCCCGCCGCCTCATAAGTGTTGCGCGTCTCGTTAGTAAATTTACAAAAATTGACTTTGTGGGCATGTTCAGCACCGCCCAACATGCGAATATTGGCCCCGGCACAAAACACATTATCCTTGCCTGAGCGCAATACTACTACGCTAATTTCCGGGTGTTCAAAGCGCATGCGCTGGACAATGTCAGCCAACTCGATATCAACCCCCAGATCATAGGAGTTGAGCTTGAGCTCATAACCTTCAAACAACCCGCCTCCTTCATCCACATCCATAAAAAGCGTTGCGATATCACCATCATACTTCACCCGCCAATGGCGATACCCTGCAGGCTCTGTTTGAAAATTAATCAACTTGGACATTGCGATACATTCTGTTGTGGGAAATCAAGGTTCATTATATTTTGCTGGCAGGGAAAAACAATCAGAACAATGAAAAATACTCTCTTTGTTCCCACTCAGAGACCGCTCCCAGATATCGCTGCCACTCAGCGCATTTCAAGTGAATGAAATAATCAACAAATTCATCACCCAACTGTTTGCGGAAAAACGCACTGTTATCAAATGCAGCCATCGCGTCAGCCAGATTACCCGGCAGTTTTTGTGCATCGCCCGCATAGGGTCGCTCAACGGGTTGGGGCGCTGTCATATTTTCATTGATCCCGCCAAGGCCGCAAAGAATTTGTGAGGCGATATAGAGGTAGGGATTGGCCGCGGGTTCCCCTACCCGGTTTTCCAGGCGCGAAGCACTATCACCTTCATTCATCAACGCTCTCAACATCGCGCCACGATTGTCATGACCCCATTGCACCCGGTCAGGAGCCAGGGCAAACGGCTGATAGCGTTTATAGCCATTGACGGTTGGCGTGGTCAGAATACAGCTTTCATTCGCCCGTGCCAGAATGCCGCCAATCCATTGAGAAGCAAGCGGCGTCAATTCGCGACCTGCCTTAGGTACAAACCGGTTTTCTCCGGTTTTGATATCAACAAGCGATTGATGCAGATGCCAGCCACTGCCCATGGAATTTTTGAATCCCGGCCGGCACATAAACGTCGCATGATAACCATGCCGGCGGCAAACCTGTTTTACCATGTTGCGAAACAACACCATCATGTCCGCAGCTTTCAATGCCTTCATTGGTTCGAATGTCACTTCAAACTGGCTTGGCCCAAATTCAGATTCGATCGTAAGCAATGGTAATTCAAGTGCTGCCGCATTGGCCTGGATCAATTCCATCACCTGCGCCAGTTCATCGACCCGGTTTTCCGTCAGATATTGATAACCATGGGACAGCAAACTGGTTTGGGGAGGATCATGGGGGCGGTTTGAATTCTCATGCTCAAGGCGTGCATCGTCAATTTTCAGAACGTAAAATTCAACCTCCAGCCCGCAGATAAATTCAAGCTCCCGCTCGGCCAGGCGATCAATGGTTTTACGCAAAATGTGCCGGGTCGATATTTCTATTTCAGAACCCTCTTGCATACTAATATCACTCAGCAGCCAGCCGGTATTTTCCAACCAGGGTAAAATTCGGAATGTTTGCGCATCTGGCTTCATTAAAAAATCAGATGCACCGGTCATTACACCCGCACCAAAACCCGCATCATTTTCCCAAACCGGAAAAACAGTCGTATGAGAAGTATCTTTCAACAACAGCGTCGACGTCATGGAAACGCCTTTGGCAAATGCTGATTTGAGCGCCGTTGCCGCCAGGGTTTTTCCACGTGTCACCCCATGCTGATCGACAAATACGATACGCACCCAGTCAATATTATTGTCGGTTACTGCTTTGAGAACTTCTTCAGCGCTTTTCACTTTGTCTCACAATCCTGCATCCCAGCCACATGCCTTGCGCCGTTCGCTATCCGCCTCACGCCAGGAATTTTTCCAGCTGTCACTGGGCGCAAGCGTATCAATTGAAACCGGCCCTTTGATTGAAGCAGCATCAGTTGACCCCATTGGCAATTTATCAAAATTGCCTTTTGCCAGTTCATCAATCGCCCCGCGCAGTTTTTTGCGATAAGCGATGATTGCCACATCGGATTTACCAAGATGTTCATGGGTTCTATCTTGAATTTCCCCCATCCCTTCAACTGCCCACTGGTCATGGACATTGATATCAAGGCCCATGCCGGTGTAAGTGACGCTGTCTTGTTCAGCGGGGTCGTAGCCATAATCATTGCGCTTGTTTTTGAGTGGCGCATAATCAGGAAGAGAATGTTCGCGCAATCTTTGTTCGCGCATTTTGTCCTTGTCTACCGGTTCTCCAAATGAGGTAAACATCGAATACCAGTAACAATTATGGTCATCAATGGGCACATGCCACTGGGTAATCGTCATTTCTCTGGACATTGGAATTGTAATTGCACAAGGGAAAATCTGGTTGGTAACACGCACATGGGTTTTGCCGTTATCGAGTTCACGCAATGAAATAAGCCGAAGCCCGTATTCGGTATCTTCCACATTAATTTGCGGCCTTGGAAATTCGCGCAATATGCGGGTCATGGGAATATCCGTCCCGGCCGCCGTATCGCGAAACTGTTTGCCATAACTGTCTTTGGGGTCTTCGTCCTGCAAAAACCGGTGCAGAAACGATGCGTGCGCGGGGTCAATACCCACTTCAAGCGCCTGTAGCCAATTGCACTCCCATTTGCCTTTGAATGCAAAAACATGGCTGTGGGGAGCATTGAAACAATCAAGTGCAGGAAATTGCGGCGCTTCGCCCTTTCCCATGTATGCCCACACGATGCCGTTCTTTTCTACCACCGGGTATGCAGTGGTTTTGATCTGCTCGTGCATATGAGAACCCTCGGGTTCAGCTGGTTGTTCAACGCATTGTCCGCTGACATCAAAGTGCCAGCCGTGAAAAGGACAGCGCAGGCCGTTATCTTCAAGACGCCCGTAACACATGTCAGCACCACGGTGCGGGCAGTGGCGGCCAATCAGGCCAAGCGCACCATTTTCGTTGCGAAACAACACCAGTTTTTCGCCCAACAGCGTTACCGGCACAACCGGGCGATTACCGGCTAATTCATCACTGAGTGCTGCCGGCATCCAGTATTGGCGCAGAACTTCACCGGCTGGATGTGCGCTACCCACCAGCGTAATTTCATCGTTTCTCTCCTGACTCATCATCGCTGAAATTTCCTATAAATGTGACAGACCCGGTCTGATTATACCCCAAGATAGCGATGTAACGCATCCCTGTCTTTGCGCAATTCGTCGCTTGAGCCATTCCAGACAATTTTTCCGCGCTCAATAATGTGATTGCGATCGGCAATTTTCAGTAAATCCTTCAGGTTCTTATCAACCACCAGAATTGATAATCCCTCTTCACGTATCATGCTGATTGCCGCCCAGATTTTCTGGCGAATAAGAGGCGCCAGTCCTTCAGTCGCCTCATCCAGCAACAGTAATTTGGGGTTGGTCATTAATGCGCGGCCAATGGCCAGCATTTGCTGCTCGCCGCCCGACAAAAGGTTGCCCATCGAAGTGCGGCGCTGTTCCAGCTCTGGAAACATTTCAAATACCCGCTCAATCGTCCAGGGATTGGCCGCATTCAGATGATTGCTGGCGGTAGCCACCAGGTTTTCGCGCAACGACAGATTTGGAAATATCTGCCTGCCTTCGGGTACAAGCCCCAGCCCCAGATTAGCAATCTTGAACGAAGCGCGCCCCACAAGCTGCACGTCATCAAAGCTGATAGACCCGGAACTGGCCGCGATAATACCCATAATTGAATTGATTGTTGTGGTTTTACCCATGCCGTTGCGGCCAAGTAGCGTTGCCACTTCACCGGTTCCAACATCCAGATTGACACCAAACAAAGCCTGGGAACTGCCATAATGGGTAACCAGATCACGCACTTTCAACATGATTACTCCTCCCCCAGATAGGCATGGCGCACATCATCATTGAAACGTATTTCATCAGGCGCACCCGTGGCGATAATCCGGCCATAAACCAGTACAGAAATGCGGTCAGCCAGGGCAAACACTGCATCCATATCATGCTCGATCAGCAAAATTGTGCGTTTGCCTTTCAGGCTTTTGAGAAATTCAATCATCGTTTTGGATTCTTCTGGTCCCAGCCCCGCCATGGGTTCGTCCAGCAGCATGAGTTTGGCATTCGATGCCAGCGCCACGGCAATTTCCAACTGCCGGTGCTCTCCATGCGAGAGTTCTCTGGTATTGTCGTCAGCGCGTTTATCCAGCCCCACCTGCCCCAATGCTATCATCGCCTCATCACGCAAATGACTGATATTGCGTGCCGCTTTCAAAAACCGGAATGAATGGCCGCTTCGCGCCTGCACTGCTAAAGCAACATTATCGATGACGCTCATATCCATCAAAAGCGATGTGATCTGATAAGAGCGTGTAATTCCAAGACCGGCACGGCTATGGGCTGGTTTGGATGTAATATCGTTGCCATTAAAACTGATCGCCCCGCCATCGGGTTTAAGCGCCCCGCACAATTGAGCAATCAGCGTGGTTTTGCCGGCACCATTTGGACCGATAATGGCGTGAAGTTCACCCTCCTCCACTTCCAGATTAACATCGTCAGTAGCTGTGACACCGCCAAAACTCTTTTTCAGGCCGGTAATTTTTAACAAGGGTTGCAAATTATTTCCCCCGCTTTTTTTTGCCGCCGGTTATTAAACCAACCAGGCCGCCACGCACATATAAAACAATGATAATCAGCATAATGCCAAAAGGCAGATGCCAGTAGATAGTGAAAGAAGAAAATACTTCTTCAATAACAATAAATACAAGCGAACCCAGTACCGGCCCGATGGTGGTTGCAGCTCCCCCCAGAATGACCATGAACATCAGTTCGCCCGACCGCGTCCAACCCATCATTTCGGGAGAAATAAAGGTAGTGAAATTACCCAGTAATGCGCCAGCATAACCAGCCATCGCACCTGAAATCACATAGGCTGTAAGCCGATAGGCATAGGTATTATACCCAAGCGTTACCACCCGCTCATTGTTACCTTTAGCTCCCTGCAAAACCATGCCGAACTGTGAACGGGTAATCGTGCGTACAATCAGCATCGCTACCACCAGTGACCCATAGGCCAGCAGATACAGTTGCAGTGGCGAATCCAGATTTACCAATGGTAGTTCAGAGCGAATATCAATAACCAGCCCGTCATCACCGCCATAAATATCCAGTGATACAAACAGGTAAAACACCATTTGCGCAAACGCCATGGTGATCATGATAAAATAAACACCCTTGGTGCGCAGGCATATCATGCCGGTAATCAGGGCAAACAGCGCGGAAATACCCACGGCCAGGGCAATTTGAAACAGGCCGCTGTAAGAAGCGATGATTTCGAACTCACCGTAAGTATTATGATAGACGGGAATGCCCACTGCATAGGCACCAATACCGATAAAGGCCGCATGGCCAAATGATGCCATTCCGCCATAGCCCAAAATGAGATTTAGACTGACCGCTGCAATTGCCAGAATTACCAGTCTGGTTGCCAGATCCAGATAAAACGCCTGTCCGCTCCACAACAATATAGGAGGTAAAATCGCAAGCGCTGCCATAACGACAATTGTCAGCGTACCCTTTTTTCTCAGCGTTCCCATTTTCTAACGCACCTTGGGCGGGAAAAGACCCGACGGCTTGAAGGCCAGCACCAACGCCATCAGGATATAAACCAGCATTGCTGATACTGCAGGCGCAGAACTCTCGGCTGCCTCGGTGCTCATCACCAGTTTGAATAAATCATCCAGAAACGAACGGCCAAGCGTATCAATCAACCCGACAATCAAAGCGGCAATAAAAGCACCTTTCATCGAACCTATGCCGCCGATGATAATCACCACAAATGCCGTAATAATAATATCACCGCCCATGCCAATTGCTGCTTCGGTGATAGGCGCAACCAGCATTCCCGCTAACCCGGCCAGTACAGCCCCCAGCGCAAACACCAGCGCAAACAGCATCTGAATATCAATTCCCAGGGCAGAAACCATTGTGCGGTTGGAAGCTCCAGCCCTGATCAACATGCCAAGACGGGTGTAATTTACCAGCCAGAAAAGCCCTGCGGCTACGGCAAGGCCGGTGGCTATGATCAGCAGTCGATAGGTGGGAACAACAACGCCTGTAAACAGCTCCACCTGCCCGTTCAACCAATCGGGCAACGGCACTGCTATCCCTTCCGGCCCCCAGATCAGATGGGCTAAAGTGTCAATCACCAGAATCAGCCCGAATGTGCCAAGCACCTGATCAAGATGATCACGTTCATATAGACTGCGAATAATTGTGCGCTCGATCACGTACCCAACTGCAGCGGTAACAGGCAGCGCCAAAATCATTGCAATCAGAAAATTACCGGTAACAAACGTCAGGGAGGCAGCAACAAATGCGCCAATCATATAGAGCGACCCGTGGGCCAGATTCACAAAATCCAGGATGCCAAAAACCAGCGTCAGACCGGACGCAACAAGAAATAGCAACAGGCCCAACTGAATGCCGTTGAGCGTTTGAATGAACAAAAGAGTTGTGTCCACGAGAAACCGTCCGCAGTGAGATCAGGGGAAAGAAATCGGCCGGGTTTCCCCGGCCGGTTTATTGCTACAGCCTATAGCGTTATTTTAACGGACATTCGGCTGCATACGGGTCCTGATGTTTTTCAAAAACCGTCGAAACGATTTTAGTTGTCCAATCCCCATCATCATCTTTTACGACTTCGCGCAGATAAAAATTCTGGATTGGCATATTGTTGTTGCCATAGGTGAATTCTCCGCGAACAGAAGGGAAACTCGCAGACTTCATCGCCGCGCGCATGGCATCCATGTTTTTCAAATCACCACCGGAAGCTTCCACCGCAGATTTGATCAGATACATCGTGTCATAAGCCTGGGCTGCATAATGTGGCGGATACTGGCCGGTCTTTTCTTTATAGCTTGCAACAAAACGCTTGTTTTGCTCGTTGTCCATATCCGGTGACCAGAACATAGTCTGGAATGAACCAAGCACACCTTCAAAATTGGCCTTCTGGAACCGTGGCAGTGAAACAGCATCAATGGTAAATACCGTGTACAAATCCATCACACCTTTCAAACCGGCCTGCTGGTATTGCTGAACAAATGCGCCGCCTGCTTTACCGGGATAAAACACGAAAATCGCTTCGGCGCCTGACGCTTTTGCCTTTGCCAGTTCAGCGGAAAAATCAAGCTGCCCAGGCCATTTGGTAAAGTCCTTGCCCAAAATTTCGCCTTTGAACGTACGCTCAAGACCCGTCACCATGTTCTTGCCAGCCGCATAGTTTGGCGACATCACGTATAGTGATTTCACGCCACGCTGGTTTAATACTTCACCCATTGCCATCGGGTTCTGGTCATTTTGCCAGGAGGTGGAAAAGAAGTTTTCATTGCACAATTTTCCAGCGACCGGCGAAGGCCCGGCATTGGAGGAAATCAGGAACTTGCCTGCATCCAGTACACTTTTACGCGATGCCAATAGCACATTGCTCCAGATATAACCGGCTACAAAATCGACATTGTCTTGTTTGACAAGTTTATCTGTCACCTGTTTTCCGGTTTCTGGCTTAAAGCCATCATCACCAAAAATAACCTTGATATCAAAATCACCCATCTTGCCGCCCATATGTTCAACTGCGAGGTTAACCGCAGTTTCCATTGGCTTGCCAATTGCTGCACCACCGGTCGTGAGTGTAGTCACGTAGCCGATTTTAACTTCCTTGGTTTGAGCAAATGCTGTACCGGACAGGCCGGCAATAAGTGTAGCTGCCAGCGCAGCACTAAATGTCTTGTTCATAATTCCCCTCCCTGGGAACAAAATTGCACGGTATGATTTTTTCTCCCGGCCATTCAATCTTCAACATGGTTGCACAAAACACCGGGTATTTGCAAGAACATGAAAATTGAAAATGACAAGTTGGTTTACACGGTTTCTGGAGCGGGTATAGGGAATGCAATTTTAATGCAGGTAACTCCAATTTGCAGGCATCAAAATTTAGTTCTGAAATACCAATGGCGTAAAATTTACCAGAATTTACTAACCATAAACAACATTGCAACATAAACCTTGTATTGCAGCAAATACATTGGCACACTCTTAGCAACAGAAATTTCGGCTCAGGGGTGCCCGTTTCACAAAGGAACACAATATCATGCAATTCAAATTCAATAATCTTGCAACAGCTGGCGCGCTTTCAATTGCTGTCTTCGTTGGAACGCTCGGCTTTACCACACCAGCCAATGCAACTCACGAAATCGGCCACGCAATTGTTGGTGGTATAATTGGCGGCATAATTGGTGGAGCCATCGCCAGAAATAATCGTCGCCAACCAGTTTATCAGCAGCCGGTCTATCAACAGCCTGTTTACCAACGGCCTATCTACCAACCACCGGTGTATCAGCCGCAAGTACGCTCCTGCTATTGGAAACAAATCGTCGAATACGATCGGTGGGGAGGACAAACAGTGTCTAATGTAAGGGTGTGCAGATAAAGATCAGGAAAACGGAATGCACAATAAGTGCAGGCCTAATTTTTTCACATGCCAGATTGATAATTAGACAAAGTATTTCGTTGAAATAGCGCTGGAGCGGGTAGAGGGAATCGAACCCTCGTATTCAGCTTGGAAGGCTGCTGCTCTACCATTGAGCTATACCCGCGATTATTTCCGCACACTAAGGCCACTGTATTGTAACAGCTGTAGCACGCAAGCCACCATTCCCGCGCTCATTTAGCCACAAGGCGATAGCGCTAAGAAAAATGGTGGAGGAGGCTGGATTCGAACCAGCGTACGCTAAGCGAACGGATTTACAGTCCGTCTCCTTTAACCACTCGGACACTCCTCCATGTCAATGAAAACAAAGACATATGGAAATTTCAGAAAAACCGAATTGCACAACATTTTATCTGTCTCGCAAAACAACCTGAAATCACAGCGCTTCTATAGCGGATTTGGCATTTGTTGCAAGTAAGAAACATCCCAACAGGCGAAATATAACTGCTAATCGCTTTTTAGGTTTCAGGCCGGGATTGAACGCGCCTCTGCAAATGAAACCAGTTTCCTGCTGTCTTCATCCCACAGTCGCAAATTAATGCATGCCAGAGACTGTTTCAGTGTCAGGCGGCGGATATCGACCAGTTCGGGAAAATCACGCAATACATCCTGCAAACGGTAATAGGGAATACGGCTTGCCAGGTGATGCACATGATGAACACCTATATTCGCCGTAATCCAGCGCAACGGAGCAGGCAGGTCGTAATGGGAACTGCCTTTAAGTGCCGCCTCATACATTTCCCAGCGCTCTTCACCGTCCCACAATGTGTTCTCAAACTGGTGTTGCACATAAAACATCCACACCCCGATGGTAGCTGCCACCATGGTGATGGGTAAATGCACTGCCAGAAACGGACCAAGCCCGATATAATAAATCAGCGTCGCTACAATTGCGGCAATCGCCAGATTGGTTCCCATGACACTGATATAATAGCGGCGTTTGTCATTATCAAACATCAGCGGTGCGCGGTTTCGCAGCAAAAACTGATAGGCGGGGCCAATTACAAATAATACGATTGGACTGCGATAGACGCGATACCAGAACTGCCGGCTTTTAGATGCGGCGCGATATTCGCGAACGGTCAGCATATCTATATCGCCCACTCCACGCTCATCCAGGTTTCCTGAAGTTGCATGGTGTATGGCATGGCTGCGCCGCCAGTTATCATAAGGTGTGAGCGTGAATACTCCAAGGATTCTGCCCACCCAATCATTGGTTTTTTTGGAATTGAAAAACGCCCGGTGGCCACAATCATGCTGAATTAGGAAAAACCGCACAAGAAAACCGCCGGCGGGCAGACTGATGGCCAGGGTCAGCCAGTAACTGACTGAGAGCGCCATCCATGCAGCTACGGACAATACAATAAACGGGACAATGGTAACTACCAGTTCCCAAATGCTTCTGACCCCACTGGGTTTACGGTAGGGTGCTAAAGCTTTCAGCAAATCGCGCGCTGACATAAGCTCGCGCTCTTTACCCGCTTTTTTATTATTAGATGCCATGCGAATCAAAACCTCTTGAACGGTTAATATATATCTGTTTATCACTAAACGGCCATCCTGCCCCAATCAATGATCTGGCATCTGTTTGCACAGTTTGCGCCGGAATTGAATAATTCATTGCTGAATTGAGAGGATTGCCTGCGAACAAACAATTTGCCGCAATCATAATGATAGAGATACCATGCCTAACATGAACAAAAACCAAATTACAGCCGCAATGGTAGCAATTGGCGATGAATTATTGTCTGGCCGCACCCAGGATCGCAATATCGCCTATCTTGCAGCTTTTTTGAACATTAAAGGTATCGAACTGCATGAAGTGAGAATTGTTGCCGATAATCACGAGGACATTATTGCAGCCGTCAATAATCTGCGAAACCGTTACAATTATGTTTTTACCAGTGGCGGCATCGGCCCCACCCATGACGATATTACCACCGACGCGATCGGTGCCGCTTTCGAATTGCAGGTTGATTATCATCCTGTCGCGTTTCCTTTGCTGGAAACGCACTATAAACAACGCAAAATGGAATTCACCCCTGCCCGCCAGAAAATGGCACGTACTCCTGTTGGAGCAGATCTGATCGATAATTGCGTATCAGTGGCACCAGGGTTCAGGGTTGAAAATGTCTATGTAATGGCAGGAGTGCCCGATATCTTCAAAGCCATGGTGCTTTCCATTGAGCCTGAATTGAATGGGGGTGAAATTCTGCTTTCTGCAAATATCGACTGCTCTTATGGCGAAGGAACCATAGGCGACCCCCTGGCGGCAATTGCCAAAAAGCATAAGGATAGTTCTATCGGTTCCTATCCGCGTTTTGATGGCAATCGCTATTCCACTCAAATCGTTGTTCGCGCCCGATCGCAAGAAGCTTTGGATGCAGCGGTATCAGACATCGAAACAATGTTAGTACACCAGCGCAGTTTGTGAATCGAAATTCAGCAATCCACCTCAACGCATTGACATTATGAATAAATCCGTATCATCCGGCCTGCCACCGGCTGCAGTAATCATGGCATTTACCTGGCCGCGATGATGGGTCTGGTGGTTGAAAAAATGAACCAGCAGTTCGCCAAGCGGTCGGCTAACATCTTTGTTGATCGAGCCTGAAAACCAGTCCATCTGACCGGTGATTTCTTTGTTTTCAAGGCTATCTGCCCAGCTTATAATTTTTCATCCAGAGCAAACCGTCTGGATTTCAATTCCTCCCAGCTCTCAATCAGGCCTGATGAATCTGCGATCGTCAGAACTGCGGGCTCCTCAAGGTTAGCAAACCTGCTGGTCCACAACATATCGCCCCACAAAAGGTGACACAAAGTGCGGTGTATCGAGCCAAAAAAAGCCCCTCGGTCCAGCTTGCGCGCTTCTTCTCCCAATTCATCGCTGGCCTTATAAACGCTATCATTCTGCCATTGGTTATAACGCGCCATGGTCTTCACAAATTCATTGGTAATCATAGTTTAGCTCCATATTATCAGCCAGTGACATCAAACAAATTGGGATCAATTACATTTAGTGCTTGAAATGCGCCAATAGATAATCAAAATGTGCGATCAATTCAAATAGCTATATCCCAACGGCATGCCAATTAGCAGTGCATTGCTTATTGTTTTCAAATTTCAGGACCAGCTCATGTCAGAAAATCCCGCCTCCAAAGCCTTCCCGGTTTCCTGGGACCAGTTTCACCGGGACTGCAAAGCATTAGCCTGGCGTCTTGCCGGACTTGCTGATGCAAAAGGTGAATGGAAAACTATTATTGCCATCACCCGCGGCGGCCTTGTTCCCGCTGCCATTATTGCCCGCGAACTGGGTATCAGAAAAATTGAAACCGTATGCATTGCCTCTTACCATGAATATAAAGATCAAGGTGATCTGGATGTATTGAAAACCATTGCAGATGACATCATCAATGATACCAATGGCGGTGAAAGTGTTCTGGTGATTGATGATCTCACTGACACCGGTAAAACTGCTCAAAAAGTACGTGATATGCTGCCCAATGCTCATATCGCAACAGTCTATGCCAAACCAAAAGGCTGCCCGGTGGCAGATACTTTTGTTACCGAAGTCAGTCAGGATACCTGGATTTATTTTCCCTGGGACATGGATTTGGCCTATTCCGCACCAATTTCGGGAAAAGATGATAGTTAGGGCCTGTTAGTGCCAAACCCCAGCCTGCTGATTGTCCTTGTTACTGTCATGATAAACATGATGGGTGTTGGTTTGGCCTGGCCAATTCTGCCGCTTTTGGTAAAAGACCTCACTGGCGGCAGCGTATCTGAAGTAGCCGTTATTTATGGCGCTACCGCTATCATATTTTCTGTCATGCAATTTGTTGTCGCCCCGATGATGGGCATTTTGTCCGACCGTTTTGGTCGCAAACCGGTGATGCTGATATCGCTTGGCGCCCTTGGCCTGGATAACCTGTTGCTTGCTTTTGCTCCGACAATTGGCTGGATGTTTCTGGGTCGGCTGGTTGGCGGGTCGTTTGCCGCATCGATGGCTATTGCCAATGCCTATGTGGCCGATACCACCGAAAAAAAGGATCGTGCCAAGGGGTTTGGCATGATCGGGGCAGCGTTTGGTGTTGGATTTATCATCGGCCCGCTGGTTGGCGGAGTTCTGGGAGAAATTGATTTACGGCTACCCTTCTTTTTTGCTGCATTTTTGTCCTTTGCCAATGTCGGTTTTGGCCTGATTTTCCTGAAAGAATCACTACCGCCACAAAAACGCAAAAAACGCTCATTTCTCAGCTCCAACCCCTTTGCCGCCATACGCTGGATATTTACCACCGCTTCACTTGCCACGATCGCCATAGTCATACTGATTTCCACCACCATGCAACGCGGCATGGAAAGCATCTGGGTGCTGTTTACCCAGAACCAATATGGCTGGGGCATGCGCGATGCGGGTTTATCTCTCGCCGTTGTCGGCATCAGTTATATCATTGTGCAGGGGCTACTGGCGGGCAAAATCATACCGTGGCTGGGAGAAGTAAAAACCATCATCTATGGTTCGATATTATCCGCCTCAATGTTTTTGCTGCTGGCCTTTAATACCTGGGGTCTACTCAGCTATTTTGGCATTATACCCCATGTGCTGGGTTGGGCGCTCGCCTCCACTGCCATGCAGACCTACGCCTCGAAACGCGTTGATGCTTCTGATCAGGGATACTTACAAGGTGCATTGAGCGGCATCTCTGGGCTGGCGGCGATAATCGGGCCATTTTTATCAAATTATTCTTTTGCCTGGTTCACCAGCACCGTAAGCCCTGTTAATTTTTCCGGTGCCTATTTCCTGCTTGGCGGATTGATGTTGATATTATCAGCCTTGTTGGCACGACGCTTGACAAATTAATTTTTGCATTGGATGCCGATCTTGTTTTCTGTAACAATGCACGAAAATAACAGGGAAAGGAAATAGCATGATATCGCAAATTTTAAATTCAGCAGGAGCAGCAGCTTTTAGCGCAGTTTTATTGTTGTCCTCCAGCCCCCTGGCACTTGCCGGTGAACTCACCGTCTATACAGCCATTGAAGCTGAAGACCTGAAAAAATATGCCGCCAAATTCAATGAAGACTATCCCGATATCACCATTAAATGGGTTCGCGATTCCACCGGCATTGTCACCGCAAAACTGCTGGCAGAAAAGAACAACCCTCAGGCAGATGTGATCTGGGGGCTGGCTGGAACATCGCTTCTCTTGATGAAAAGTGAAGGTATGCTGGAACCCTATGCACCCAAAGGCGTTGAGAAACTCGATCCAAAATTCGTCGATAAATCTTCCCCCCCAAGCTGGGTGGGTATGGATGCCTGGGTGGCGGCAGTTTGCTACAATACTGTGGAAGGGGCGAAAGCAGGCCTCACCGCGCCGACATCATGGAAGGATTTACTCGACCCCATGTACAAGGGCAAAATCATCATGCCGAACCCAAATTCTTCCGGCACCGGTTTTCTTGATGTTTCAAGCTGGCTGCAAATGTTTGGCGAAGAGGGCGGCTGGGAATATATGGACGGCCTGCACGAAAATATTGCCCGTTACACCCATTCGGGTTCAAAACCCTGCAAACTGGCCGCTGCGGGTGAAATACCAATTGGCATTTCGTTCGCATTTCGTGGCGCAAAATCCAAAGCCAAAGGTGCACCGATAGATATTATCGTACCATCAGAAGGCGTGGGTTGGGAAATGGAAGCAACGGCAATCATCGCCGGCACCGATAATCTTGCTGACGCAAAAACCCTGGTCGACTGGACCGTCACCAAAAAAGCCAACGAAATGTATAATTCAGGCTACGCGGTTGTCGCCTATCCCGGCGTTGCCAAACCGGTCAAGTTTTTCCCGGAGAACCTACTGGAAAAAATGATCGACAATGATTTTGAAAACGCCGCCAACAATCGCAAACGCATTTTGACCGAATGGCAAAAGCGCTATGACGGAAAATCTGAGGCAAAAAACTAAATTTGGCAGGCAGTAAAGCAAGCCTCATCGCAACAATATGATACGATCCCCGCGCCTGGCGCGGGGGTCGTTTCAAACATGCGCCAAAGGCTCATAAAACGGATTTGAAAACAAATGAGCCAGCAGGCTGAAAAACCGGGAATTACTTCTGAACCGTTTTTGCAGGTGCAAAACCTGACGAAAAATTTTGGTACTTTTACTGCCTTAAACAACATCTCCCTTGATGTATATGAGGGAGAATTCATCTGTTTTCTTGGGCCATCGGGCTGTGGAAAAACCACGTTTCTGCGCGCTATTGCCGGTCTTGATATCCAAACAGCGGGAATAATTACCCAGGCAGGAAAAGACATATCCCCCCTGCCCCCGGCAGAGCGCGATTTTGGTATTGTTTTCCAGTCTTACGCATTGTTTCCCAATCTCGACGTAAACCACAATGTAGGCTACGGCCTGGAAAATTCCGGCAAAGACAAAATTTCGGTCAAACAAAAAGTAGCTGAGCTGCTCGACCTGGTGGGCCTGCCCGACCAGGGCACAAAATATCCAGCCCAGCTATCGGGCGGTCAACAACAACGCGTGGCGCTGGCCAGGGCACTTGCCACTTCGCCGGGCCTGCTGTTGCTGGATGAACCCTTATCCGCGCTTGATGCAAAAGTGCGCACCCGCCTGCGTCATGAAATCAAAAGCCTGCAGGACAAACTGGCCATTACCACCATCATGGTAACCCACGACCAGGAAGAGGCGCTCACCATGGCTGATCGCATTGTCGTCATGGACCACGGCACGATTGAACAGGTTGGCACCCCGCAGGAGATCTACCGCAACCCCGCCACACTTTTTGTTGCAGATTTTATCGGTGAAATGAACAAACTCAAAACCACCTCCCTCGGCAACAACAGTATCAAAATCGGTAAACTCGAATTGTCCTGTCAGCCCCACGATCATCCCAATAAGGAAGGCACGGCCACCATCCGTCCCGAAGATATTATCCCCCTTGGTGCAGTTGATAAAAAAATTCAAAAAGGTTCAAATAAGCCGATAACCCTAACAGTCAAACAAATGGAATTTCTAGGTTCATTCTGGCGCACGCAACTTACGGGTAAAGAACTTGGGGGTCAGAATATCACGGCCGATTTTTCTATCAATGCGGTTCGCAGGATCTCAATTGAAGAGGGCAAAAAGATTAAGGTGGAACTGCCGGAAAATGCCCTGCGTTTTTACCTGGCTGACGATTGATCATGGTTTTACTGCCTCCTGAAACACCTGCAGAAATCGGGGTAACCCAACCAAAAATTCGGCCAAAAGCTGGTAGCGATACCTGGATTATGCGCGCATTTATGCTGGTGATAGGCCTTTACCTTGTCGTCACTCTGGCCCTGCCGCTCTATGCGATGTTATCGAAATCCTTCAATACATTTTCTTTCGATCTCGCGCGCTTTGAAATCCAGATCGACAAACAAGAGGGTTGGAGTGAGCCCATCAATGTTGATGAGCTGAATAGCGCTACCGGCAAAGTTAAACCCGAAGAATTGCAAACCTCTTCTGATGGCAGATTGTCAATTGTCTCAATGATTGAGGGGTACAGTTTTCGCGCAACCACGCGCTATCGCCTGCGCAATGTTCAGTCAGGCGGCTCGTTTCTCTCCGGCAGCGAACAGATTACCGACACACGTTGGCATGAATTTTCCAGTAATGATTTTCGCCGCATCTATCTAAAGCCGGCAAAATCCATTGGCTTTGATAATTTCAAGCAGTATTTTTCGAACCCTTCTTTGTTTAATTCAATCTACAATTCACTGTTCATCGCCGCTATCAGCACCATCATCACTATCACCCTGGCGTTTTCATTTGCCTATGCCATTGCGCGCAGCCAAATGCGGTACAAAGGTGCATTCAGGGTGATCGCCATGGCGCCTATTTTGGTGCCCTCACTTTTGCCCGGCATTGCGCTGGTTTATCTGTTTGGTAATCAGGGCATGTTGAATTTTTTGATGGGTGATCAATCTATCTACGGGCCAATCGGTATCATTGCCGGCTCGGTGTTTTTTACCTTTCCCCATGCGATGATTATCATTCAGACTGCCCTGTCGATTTCAGATGCCCGCCTTTACGAGGCCTCTGATGCGCTGGGGGCGAGTAAAACCAGAACCTTTTTTACTGTTACTCTGCCCGGGGCAAAATATGGTCTGATCTCAGCTACATTTGTTGTCTTCAA
>JAKISV010000210.1 GCA_021648425.1 Rhizobiaceae bacterium | reverse complement strand
AGCAGCAGAGCGTGGACGGTCACATGTCGGGTGTGGCCCAAGCTTGAGGCTGGCGAGTACCCGAAAAGGGCCTCGATACTGTGGGCTTACTTCGGAACCAGACCAAAAATCTCTGCGCGGGGCTTTCGGATGAAAGCCGCATTGCAGCAATACTGCGTCAGGTTTTTGTTTGAAGCCCCGCAAGTTTGCACTTTATAGGTATGACGCTGATGCTGGGATGCATCGAGTGAACGGGAGAGGTTTGCGAGCGGTTGTACTTAACCCGATAGTTGATATTCTCAATAAACCATCAATCCGATATAAACACCCATGAGCATTTTCACCAAACAATCAGAAACTGAATGGCTGGATGAAAACATCCCCCGCTCAACCCGCTTTGACGATACCTACTATACAAAAACCGATGGCCGGGCCGAAACCGGTCATGTTTTCATCAACGGCAACAATCTGCCTGAACGCTGGAAAACACAATCGCGTTTTACTATCGCAGAACTGGGTTTTGGCACCGGGCTGAATTTTCTTGAAACCCTGCGCCAATGGAAAGAAGTCAGACCTCCCGGGACAACGCTTGAATTCATCTCTTTTGAGCAATTCCCTTTAACGAGCGATGAAATGCGACGAGCCCTTTCGCGCTGGAAGGCGCTTGAGCAGTCTGCCCAAAGTCTGTGCGATCATTGGCAGCCTGACGGGAAAACATTCGAGCTGGAGATTTTCCCACACGTCACGCTGCGAGTAAATTTCGGTGACGCCAACAACCTGTTGCCCGAACATGCCTGCCCTGTCGATGCCTGGTATCTTGATGGTTTTTCTCCGGCGAAAAATCCTCAATTGTGGAATGAACCTTTGCTGAAAAATGTCTTTGCCCTGACAAAACCCGGCGGAACATTCGCCACTTATACCGCAGCAGGCTTCGTACGCCGCAATCTGCAAACTGCCGGATTTATGGTTTCGCGCATTAAAGGTTTTGACACCAAGCGTGAAATGCTATCGGGTTACAAGGAATAATCAGGAGGCGAAATTGGAACAATACCTCAACCCGGCATACTGGCAGAATCTTGCGCAGACAATATTCAACCAATTGCTTGAATGGGCAATCAGCCCGCAGTTTTATGCCCAAATTGGCGCAATAATAGCTGCCATTGCCATCGCATGGTTTGGTGCAAAAATGCTCAAATCGCGCCTTTCCTGGTTTTCTGACGAGCCAATAGATGGCCGTTTCCTTAAAATTCGACAATTAATCTACGCAGTAAGCGACCTGCTGTTTGCTGCCTTTTGTTATGTTCTGCTGGGCATTGCAGTTGAAATCACCCTGGCCGCCGTCGATACCGCCTGGCTGGTTCGTCTGGCGCGTGGAATATCAGTAATTTTCCTGCTTTATTCCGCCATCAACCGCTTTATTCCCAACCCGATGGTGCGCACAGCTGCCATCTGGATTGGCATTCCCGTCGCCACCCTTCAGGTGTTTGGCTATCTCGACCAGGCGACAGCATTTCTCGATTCAATATCGTTTGAGGTTGGCAATATCCGCCTGTCGCTGTTTTTCCTGGCAAAAACGCTGATTGTTGGCGCGATATTTTTCTGGGCCGGGCGCATCTCAAATACTTCCGGACAAAAGGCCATCCGCAATCAGAATGCGCTTGATACTTCAACCCAGGAATTGCTGGCCAAGATATTCCAGATTGTCCTGTTTGGCATCCTGTTCGTGCTGATGATGCAGGTGCTGGGCCTTGATTTAACAGCGCTTGCTATCTTTGGCGGTGCTGTGGGTGTTGGCCTTGGTTTTGGCCTGCAACAGATTGCCGCCAATTTCATCTCCGGCATGATTATCCTGTTTGAACGCAGTCTCACGGTGGGCGATTATATCGAACTGGAAGACGGGCGCGGAGGAATTTTAAAAGAACTCAACATGCGCTCCACCACGCTGGAGACATTTGACGGCAAGGAAATCATGGTGCCGAATGAGAAATTCATCACCGATGCTTTTACCAACTGGACCAGGGACGACCCGCGCCAGCGCTATGAGGTGGAGTTTTCAGTAGCCTATGAAACTGATCTGCACAAAGTCCCGCCGATTATAAACGCTGCAGTATCCAAACATCCGCGCGTTTTGCAAGAACCCGAAAAACCCGACTGTGAACTGCGCGGGTTTGGCGATAGCGGGGTAAATTTCGGCGTTGAATTCTGGGTGGATGGCCTCGATGACGGCCCCAACAAGTTTTCTTCCGATGTTTTGTTTCTGGTTTGGGATGCCCTTAAAGAAAACAACATCACCATACCATTCCCCCAACGCGAAGTACGCGTTGTATCAGACAACAATCTGATGAAAATCAGTAAGGTGAAAAATTAGAAAAAAGCCACGCCCATAAAGACTGCAAGTACCATTTCGGGGGAAGTATTTTCAGCAAGTTCCAATACCGCCATCCTGGAGTTATTGAATAAACGATAATCCACGATACCTGCAGCCTGACCGGGGTGTGGGTGTGGGGGTCCCGGTCGACGTATACATACAATATTTTTTCTGTCTGAACAGTTAATTTCGTTGAATAATTGAAAAATAATTGAATTATTCAGGCGATGATTTCATTCCCATGGTTAATTTCTGATCACGCCATTACCGCTCAGCATCGATTCAATACGTAACCGGGTTTGCGGTGTTTTTGCCAGCCTGATAAAATGCTTCCGCTCAAACCCAAACATCTCCTTTTCACTCACCTGCAGTTTTTTACAATCCCCTTCACCGCACACAATCGACGCAACGCTACTGGCAACAGTTACATCATGAGCCAAAAACAAACCTTTCTCTTTGCCTTTTTCCAGAAACTCCATCATCTGCACATAAGTTCCACCGCCAGCCAGAAAAAACACGGGAGGAACCCGTGGCGCATAGTCATTTTGCATTTTGTGCAGGGCTGTTTTTGCCGTAGAAAACAAACGGTCACGATTGGATGTTTCCTGGTCATGGCCAGGAACAAAATAAGCCAGTTCTGCACTGAGCGCCGGCGATGTCCCTATCTGACTGTAGCCAATCTGGTTAAACGTCTTCCAGGCTGCTTTTTCCCAGTCACCCAAACGGCGATACCAGCGCCAATAGGTTTCCTTGACGCCACCACCACCCGGCACAAGCCCAACAGTCGCTTCCACCAGCCCCATCACGCTAGTGGCATGGGCAATCACCCGGTCACAATGGGCGAGAATTTCAAATCCACCGCCAATTGCAAGTCCGCTTGGCGCACCGACCACCGGCACATTACAATAAAGCAGGCTCGATACCGCCGACTGAAACACTTTGAGAAAATCATCAATTCCCTGCCAGTCCTCTTGATTAATCAGTTTCAGAAAATGTCCCAGATTGACACCGGCACTAAAATTCTGCCCATCATTATGCACCAGAATTCCGCGGCCCGGATCGCAGGCGGCCTGCGCCACCACCGCCATGCTGTCACCATCAAGGGCATTGGCTTTGCTGTGAAATTCCACCAACCGGATGCCATCATCCAGATGAAACAGGCTGGCGCTGTCATTTTCCAGGACCGCGCGAAGCGTTCGCCGCATCATATGGAAACGAACCACACCTTGGGGCAGTCGAACCGGTAGATATTCGCCACCCCAATGGCGAACCATAAGCTCACCATCAACCACTTTATAAATTGGCTCCTCACCACATTCAGCAAGATATTCAGGCACCTCGCGGCCATCTTTTTTCAACTGCGCGACAAACCAGCCAACGCCCAATTCATCGATCATTTCAAAGGGACCGCGCACCCAGTTATAACCCAGTTTCATCGCATCATCGATATCCTGCGGCGAACCGGTTACAAACGGCAACAGGCTCGAGGCATAAGATAATATTCGCGCCAGAACCCGCCAGCAATATTTATTCAACCGATCTTCACCTCGAACCAGTTGCGCTATTCCATGGCGCTCTGCCTGCAAAGCAAGTGGCAATATTTTGTTATCTCTGGCCCGCCACTGCCCGTTGCCCAGATCAAGTAC
>JAKISV010000019.1 GCA_021648425.1 Rhizobiaceae bacterium | reverse complement strand
AAGGCGAGGAACATTGTCACAGATGATTGGCTCGCGAAAAATTACGCCGCCCAGAATGTTCCTGATGGTGCCATTGGGTGAGCGCCACATTTTTTTCAGACCGAATTCCTCAACCCGTGCCTCGTCAGGCGTAATTGTTGCACATTTTATGCCAACGCCATATTTCTTGATGGCATGGGCCGCATCAATGGTAATCTGGTCTTCCGTATTATCGCGTTCCTCGATACCAAGGTCGTAATATTTCAAATCGATATCAAGATAGGGATGGATCAGCTTATCTTTGATGAACTGCCAGATGATGCGGGTCATCTCGTCGCCATCCAGTTCAACAACCGGGTTATCTACCTTGATTTTCGCCATATTTTCTGCCTCGAATGGGAGCAACATACTTTTATTGCTGCGCGGTTTTATCATTGTTAAATATTGTTGAAATGGTAATAGCAAACCTGCCGGGCATTGCAATCTATATGACTGTTTAAAGTGTAAATGCCAGGTGCGCGCGCCGTAACCTTATGTATCAATAGACCCTTAAACTGGAAACTGGAGCAGATGTCGGGAACTGACTATCGAAAGCAACTGATTTGCGAAGGGCCGGTAATTATCCTTGTTGAACCCCAACTGGGCGACAATATAGGAATGGTTGCGCGTGCCATGGCAAATTTTGGCTTGTGGGAACTGCGCCTTGTAAACCCGCGCGATGGCTGGCCAAATGAGCGGGCCAACGCGGCAGCTTCGCGTGCTGACCATGTGATTGAAGCAACGAAGGTTTTTGACAATCTGCCCGATGCCATCGGTGATCTAAAATATGTGCTGGCAACAACTGCGCGAAAACGTGACATGTTAAAGAATGTTTTGGGACCTCAGGAAGCTGTTGGCAATCTGCGTCAATATTTCCGCAAAGATATGGCTTGCGGTATTCTTTTTGGCCGTGAGCGGTGGGGGTTGCATAATGATGAAGTGGCCCTTGCTGATGCGATCGTGACATTTCCGGTAAATCCCGCTTTTGCCTCACTGAATATTGCGCAAGCGGTGTTGCTGATTTCTTATGAATGGATGAAAAGCGGTCATACAAAACCCGATGAAACTGCATTTGAAGCACCTCAAACCCAGGTTGCAGACAAAAGTGAATTGCAAAGTTTTTTCGAGCATCTGGATAGTGCACTAAATGATGCAAAATATTATTACCCTGAGGTGCGACGCGCAAGAATGACGGACAATTTACGTTCGATATTTACCCATGCGGGCTTAAAACAGCAGGAACTCCAGACTTTGCACGGAGTAATAGCAGCGCTGGAAAGGCGTTGGCTGGTTAAACGCAATTCCAGGAAAAAATGAGATTTACGGGTTGAGGTACTACAACAGGTGGGCGATAGAGTTAGCGTAATATTCCAGTAAAACAGTTTCTTTGGGATTGGCCTTATAGAGGCCCTGATCAGTTTTGTCGACGATATGACGAAGAGTGAGCATTCTTAATCCGGTGGATACGGCATAATCGCGGTCTTCTCTGGGAATGTGAGTGTAGGCACCGTTTGCCTCAAGGCTGGATATCAGCTCAAATATTTTAGATTTGAGTTCCAGTTCACCGATTTCCTTACCTTTGAGTCGTAAAATCACCGTTGCAACAAGTGCGACTGGCACTGCTGGAATAACCGCGCCAATATTATCGATCAGCACTTTGCCAAATTTTTCAATCTCAGCAAAACGTTTTTTGTCATTCAGTTTTCGCAGGTTTATTTTTTTGTCACCCAGATATTCTTTCAGAGAAATCGGGCTGCCAAAACTGGCGACTGCATAACCGGCTCGGTATAATTGACCTTTCATTCTGAGCCAGAAAAGCTGGCGAAAAACACCAAGAATACTGGAAGCCTTTACGCGAAACTTGCGGCCGGTGGCTTCTTTTTCACGCTTGGAAGTCAGGATACGATCTTCAATCACCCGGTCATAATTCAGACCCACCGGAATGAATACTACATCGCGGTCGCTGTCAGCATCAAAATCGCTGATCGTATAGCTGATAAGCCCCAGGCGTGGCTCACGAAGTGCGCCGGTGCGTGTCAGGCCACCTTCGGGAAACACTGCCTGTGTCACGCCCTGCCTTGTCGCCATTCGCACATAACGCGCTAATACTCTTCGATAAAGCTCATTGCCCGAATCTCTGCGAATAAAATAGGCCCCCATGGCGCGGATCATCGATTGTAGCAAAAATATTCGCGCCCATTCACCCACCGCATAGGATAATGATGCGCGCGATGAGGCCATGAATGTCAGCAATATGTAATCCATGTTTGAGCGGTGGTTCATGACAAAAACCACCGAAGCATCCGGGTCAATATTCCTTATTGCTTCATCATCTGAATATCCAAGCCGCACACGATAAACAAACTGCGATAACCAGCGCGCCGCCCTGGTGCCAAAGCCAAAATAGGCTCGGGCAGAAAAATGCGGCACGATTTCCTTTGCATAGCGCTGGGCTTTTTTCATCACAACGCTGCGCGGGATGTTGGTTTGCTGAGCTTCCAGTTCCACCGCTTCAATGACTTTGGCATCATACATCAACTGGTCTACCAATGACTGGCGACGGGTGAGTTTGAAGGGTTGAATACGTAAATCGAGGCGGGTGTTTAATTCATCTATTGCTTCATTTACCCGGCGGCGAAAAAACCAGCGAACACCGGGGGCAAAAATTCTGTCAACAAATGCAATGGCTGTAAAAATAGACAGCAGTGCCAGCACCCACCAGGGAATTATTACGGGATCATTCATCTTTTTTCAATCTCGCCAACCGATGAACATGCAGCCTATCGACTATTTCAGAAATGGCAAATATGTGCGGGTGATGTTGCCGAGGCGTTTTGATGTTTTAATTGCTTTGAGTGCTTTATTAATTTTGGCCTTAAGTTCCGCGCTGTTTTTGCGCAGGACAATGGCGGCGCCTTCACCGTTGATTTGAGTATCATAGGGCAGGGTGCCCAGTAGTTTGCAGCAGATTGAACCGTCTGGTGTTTGCAGCCAGTTATAGATCAGGAGCCCATTGCCAACGATTGCATCCAGGCGCTGATTTGCCAAATCTATCTGCAATTCAGTCAGGTTTTGATATTGGGTAATATTTGCATCGGGTAAATGGGTTCTGACATATTCACCATGGGGGGAGGAGTTGATGACGCCAATTTGTGCGTTTTTCATATCATCGGCACTAAGGCCGGAAATGATGGAATCTTTGCGAACAAGAACCGCGCTGGGCAATTGCAGATAGGGGTTGGAGAAGTCGACCAGTTCAAGTCTTTGATCATTAATCGGAATTGAAGCAACAACCATGTCGATCTTTTTTCCACGAAGGGCGGCCAGAAGGTTGTCATATTCAAACTGAATAAATTCGCATTTGGATTTCATTGCCTTGCACAGGGCATTTGCCACATCGATATCCAGCCCGGAATATTCACCATCAATATTTCGATGGGAAAATGGCGGGTAGGTGCCATCAACACCAATTCGCAACTGGGTTTGCGCATTGGAAATTGAAGGCATTGTCAGGTAAATCAACGATATCGCTAATATCAGATTTGCCGCATATTGATTTCTAATTCTCATACAATCCCAAACTCTGAAAACGGAATATAATCAAGCAGGTCGCCGGGCTTAACGCTAGTAACATCTTCTGCGATTTCAATAAATCCACCGGCATTCTGCAAGCCGGAAATCAAACCCGACCCATCGCGTCCATATTTGTGTAACAGCATTTCCCCCTTTTCATTTTCTCTCATAAAACCGCGCCAGAATTCGCGCCGGTCAGGTTTTTTATTGTTGAAGGTGATTGCAGAAGGGATTTTATATCGTTTTGGTTCACTCCATTTTCCACCACCCAGAACCAAGATTGATGGCATGATATATAACAGGAAACAAACAAAACTCGCCACCGGGTTTCCCGGAAGGCCAAAAAATACAGTCTTGTTCAACTGGCCAAAACACATTGGTCTACCTGGCTTTATGGCCAGTTGCCACAGGTGGCGCGTACCCAGATCCGCAAGAATATTTGTGATGTGGTCTTCATTGCCCATTGAAGCGCCACCGCTGGTGATAATTATGTCAGCGGATTTCGTTGCCTTGATGAGTATGTTTTCGACAGCATTCCTATCATCGGGCAAAATTCCCAGATCTGAAATTTCCACCGGTAATGATTTGAGCAATGCCGAGAGCATAAAATGGTTGGCGTCAAATACTTCACCTTTTTGCAGACTGTTTCCAGGCCGAATGATTTCATCACCTGTGGAAGCAAGTGCAATTTTTAGCGGCTTGAATATTTCGATTTCGTCAATGCCGCTGGATGCAATTGCCGCGACATCCTGAGGTCTCAGGCGATTTCGTGCTGTGCAAACAGGCTCTCCCTGCTTAACATCCTCGCCAGCCAGTCGAACATTGGCACCCCTGGAAAGGCTGGTGGGAATGGTGACTGTTTTTTGCCCATTCTTTTGGTCAGGTTTGCAGTCTTCCTGCATGGCGACACTGTCAGCACTCAATGGCATCATTGCACCAGTGAATATTCTTGCGGCAGCTTTTTCGGGAATTTGCACTTTTTCAACATCACCCGCAGTAATGTGGGCGGATACTATGAATTCACCTGCAGTGTTTTCGATGTCAGAATAGCGAAACGCATAGCCATCTACTGCAGAATTATTGAAAGCGGGTATGTCGCGCGGTGCCATAATATCCTGAGCCAGTATTTTACCGGGCGCATCTTCAAGTTTTACCATGGTTTTTTGGGCAATTGGTGAAAGTCGGGATTTCAATATTTCAATTGCTTCGCGATGGCGCAAGCGCTGTTTGTCGTGGAGGAAGCAATCATCAATCATCATGCCACCTGCGTTGTGCAATAGGTTTGCGCGGTTGTTAAATCATCAGGGCTATTGATGTTAAAAAATGGATCGAAGTGGCTATTGTCACCAGCCTCATGTGAAAAATCAACAAAACTGTGCGGGTGCATATTTACAAATGCCATAACTTTTCTGGTTTGTTCCCTTTCAAGAAAATCTGTCAGGGGTTGCAAGAGCGCCACCGGCCAAAGGCCAAAAACCGGGTGTCTATTTTGATTGGAAGTAGCAAGCACTATTTTGGTTTTTTCATCATGGTCCTGAATTTGTTCTATACATTTTTTGACAAAATCTTCAGGAAAAAAGGGCGTATCAGCAGCAACCGTTGCAACATGGGTTATCTCAGGTGAAGTTTGCTCAATAAAACTCAACAGCGAGTGAATACCTGCAAGCGGTCCGGCATATCCTTCAATGATATCTGCTACCACCTCAAACCCAAGCGAAGAAAAGCGTGTGGGGTCGCCATTAGCATTAATGACAAGATTTGCGACCTGTGGCTTAAGGCGTAAAGCTGCGCGTTTAATCAGGGGTATGCCATCCAGTTTGATCAGGCTTTTTTCCAAACCGTTCATTCTTCGTGAAAGGCCCCCGGCCAATATACCGCCGATAATAGAGGTTTTTTCGATCTGGTTCATTCACAAATCTCCATACGAGCGACTATGCCGGTTTTTGTCTACGCTCCAGATTGTCAATATAGACAACATAGAGTGTTGCGCAAATTCCAAGAAGCGTCACAACCAGCATAAGCATCAATAATGGCATTGGATAAGATTGAGCGTCCAGAACAAAACCAGCCAATATAGAAAATAATGCGCCAATACTGATTTGTAAAAAACCACCCAGCCCGGAAGCAGCTCCCGCAAGGCGCGGGTGCAGGGAGACGATGCCGGCATTGGCATTGGGCAATGTCATGCCGTTGCCAATGCCTAGAAATATCAGTGGAAGGAAAAAGCTTAAGGGGGCTTTGATGACAAAGATCAACAGGAAAATTGCAATCACAATCCCAGCCGCAACGACGATGTTTCCATAGATCATCATTTTGGTGATGCCAAAGCTCTCAGAATATCTTCCTGAAATAAAATTCCCTGCCATATAGCCCACAGCGATAATAGCGAAATACATGCCAAATTGACTTGGAGCGAGACTGTAATATTGCGTGGCCACGTAAGGTCCACCACCCAGCAGTGCAAAAAATGCACCTGAACAAAAAGAAGCCGAAAGTGAATAGCCCCAAAATCTTCGCGAACTCAACAATGTCGGATAATTGGCAAACTGACTGGTGAGATTGGGGGCTGCTGTTTTTCTGGTTTCTCCAAGGTCGAACCAGATGATCACAAAGACAATAACACCACTGAAAATTAGCAACCAAAGCGGGGCCTGCCAACCGTAATATTCATCAAGAAATCCACCTATGACGGGGCCTATCATTGGCGCCAATGCCATGCCCATGGTGACATAACCGATCATGCTGGCAGATTTTTCGCGCCCGACCATGTCTCTGATAATGGCGCGGGACACTACAAGTCCGGTGGCGCAAAGGGCCTGGATCATTCGCCCCGCTAACAACACTTCAATGGTTGGCGCATAGATGGTGATAAATGTGCCGACAAAAAAGCCAAACATGCCAAACAAAACTACCGGTCGCCTGCCGTAATAATCAGAAAACGGCCCCAGCACCGGCTGCATGATGGCGATAGCAATCAGGTAAAGTGTGATCGCCAGCTGCACCACTGTTTTATCTTCATTAAAATGGATTGAAATAGAGGGCAGGGAGGGCAGAAAAATATTCATGGTCAATGCGCTGAGACCGGAAATCAGCACAAGTGTAACAATATGCGGCGGCGTGCGCGGGTTTAAAAATGAGCGAGATGACATAAAAATTTCCCTGGGAGAAAATCACCCTAACAGAATATTTGATGCTGTCTTGCTAAGAATTATTTTTGTTGGCAATTCGTTCCCGGTAAATGGAATATACGCCTGTGGCGACAATGATTGATGACCCAAGTATCGTCATTGCATCGGGTATTTCATCAAAGAATACTATGCCGGCAATAATTGCATACAACAAAATCGTGTATCGAAATGGCACGATAAATCCTACATCTCCCACGCGCATGGAAGCTGCAATGCTGGAATAAGCAACAACCAGAAAACCGGCAGCAAGCATCAGCCATGCAATTGTTATCGGTTCAACAATTGCCCAGTTCTCAAATATTGAAAGGATACCGCCCATAATGGTAACAGACACAGAGGTAAAAAGCGCTACAAACAGCGAAGGGATATTATGTGGAATCAACCGAGTTGTTAAGTCTCGAACGGTGGCAAAAAATACCGTGGCCAGGACAAGCACTGAATAATAGTTGAACCCTTCCATTCCCGGGCGAATGATTATCATCACCCCGATAAAGCCAACCAATATGGCTATCAATCTGCGCCAACCGATTTTTTCTCCAAAAAATATTGCAGCCCCCAGTCCCACCATCAGTGGCAGGGCCTGTAATATCGCGGTTGTATTGGCGATTGGAATATTAAACAGCGCCAATAAAAAAGTAAAAGTAGCCAATGCCTCGGCAACAGATCGCACAAAAAGGGCTGGCTTAAATATGGTTCGAAACGGGCGCAGCCTGCCGGTTATTCCTGCCAGGGCGGCAATAAACAGTGTAGCAAAGATGCCGCGAATAAATATTGCCTGTCCAAGTTCAAGTGTAGGAGAAATGTGTTTGATGACAATGTCATTAAATCCAAATCCTGCCATGGCCAGTGCCATCAAAGCGCCGCCACGCAGGTTTTCTGCAGGTGTGAATTTCTGTGCTGTTCTTGAAATAGTGACCATTATGCGACCGGCAAGCCGTCATAGGATAAAATCTCACCCACCCGTGGTGCTCATATGCCTGCTGACTGCGGGAGCGGCGTTGCGATCAATCACAAAATCATGGCCTTTGGGTTTGAGTAATATCGCTTTATCGATAGCGTGCGACAGGGTTTCATCGCTTTCAGATGAGCGAAGTGCAGAACGTAAATCCACAGCATCATCTTTGCCAAGACACATATAAAGGGTGCCGGTGCAGGTTAGACGAACGCGATTGCAGCTTTCACAGAAGTTATGAGACATTGGCGTTATAAAGCCAATTCGCCCCCCGGTTTCTTTAACCTCGACATAACGTGCAGGCCCACCGGTTTTGTATGGAATATCTTCCAGAGTAAACTTTTGTTCCAGCCTTTGGCGTACCGTTGAAATTGGAATATACTGGTCTGTCCTGTCGCCTTCGATTTCACCCAGTGGCATTGTTTCAATCAAAGTGAGATCAAAACCCTCTCCATGGGCCCAGTGCATCATGTCTTCAATTTCGGTTTCATTTTCCCCTTTAAGGGCAACCGCATTGATCTTGATTTGCAGCCCTGCTTTTTTCGCGTGTGCTATACCATTTAATACTTGAGGCAATCGTCCCCAGCGGGTAATTTTTGCAAACTTTTCTTCATTCAATGTATCCAGAGATACGTTGATGCGGCGTATGCCTGCCTCATATAATTCATTTGAAAAGCGATGAAGTTGCGAGCCGTTGGTGGTGATGGTCAGTTCATCAAGTCTGCCCTGATCGATTTGTTTGCCCAGATTACGGATCAGGTGCATTACATTTCGGCGTACAAGTGGCTCTCCACCGGTCAGGCGTAATTTTCGCACACCCTTGTCAATGAATACAGAACAGAGCCGTTCCAGTTCTTCAAGTGACAGCAAATCTTTCCTGGGAAGAAAGGTCATGTTTTCAGACATGCAATAAACACACCGAAAATCACACCGGTCGGTAACAGAAACCCGCAGATAATTAACAATCCGTCCAAACGGGTCTTCCATTTGGGTTTGCCTGGTTGGCTCAGAAGTCAAAATTTCTTGTGTATCCATATTGTTATGCCAATAACGCTTTTCCAAAGACCATTCATAAACCCGTAACAGTCAATTTCCAATACACAAAATACTGAAAGCTGAGTGATTGCCCGAATGCGATTCATTTGAATATAATTATGAAACTTGTGCAAATGGATTGATCTGAGACAAGTCAGTTGAACTGATTAAGCCGACAGGGTTTGAGCGAAACCCTTTCTCCTTAAGCGCTGCATTTTCTATATTTGCGCTTTACCAAATCAGATGGAACTTTCCGTAACGGCACGCTTCTTGCTTACCTGTGATCAGGGTAAACAAGGAGTTAAGAATGGAACTGGATTTGGGACTATTTACATTTGTTTCTGCATTTGGCTTTGTAACAGCGGCAATTATCGGGAGTTTTCTGGTCAATTTGAAACAGTTGTCAGATTTCAGGTTTCCTGAAAACCCGTTGGCACAATGGTTTATAGCCTTGCCAGTTACTGCTTTTGCCGGACCTTACTGGGTGGCGCGTGAAAGTATGTTTGGTATGGTTCGCGGTGGCATTTCATATTTGATCGGGGGATTTGGCATTCTGGTTTCCGTTATCTGGAGTTTTTGTGCTGGTGTATTTGTGGTCGAGTTTCTAGTGTTGTTGAGCATTATCTGAAACTTTAGGAGAATATTGCGGTGAGCATTTTTGAACTTGATGGCATCAGGCCTAAATTACCTGCAGAATTTTCATTTATCGCGATGAGTGCAGTCGTAATCGGGAATGTCGATATCGGAGAGGATGTGGGCATATGGTTTGGAGCGGTGCTAAGGGGCGATAATGAGCCTATTCGTATCGGTGCCAGATCGAATATTCAGGAGAACAGTATTATCCATACTGATCCAGGATTTCCAGCTACCATAGGGCAGGGGTGCACCATCGGTCATGGTGCGTTGATCCATGGCTGTACTATTGGTGATAATTCCCTTGTGGGGATGGGTGCCATTGTTCTCAATGGAGCAAAAATTGGAAAAAACTGCCTGATAGGTGCCGGGGCCCTGGTGGTTGAGGGAAAAGAAATCCCGGATAATTCTCTGGTTGTGGGTTCACCTGCCAAAACAATTCGCACCCTGGATGATCAGGCTGAAATTATGCTGGCGAAATCAGCTGATATATATGTAGCCAACGCAAGGCGTTTCGCCAAAGGCCTGAAAATCATTGATTAGTATTGATAACCCCAAAATAAAGTGGAGCTGGTCCAGGGGACAGTTGGACCAGCTCCCAACCCGGTCGTTGGGACGGGGATAGTGGGGACGCGACCGGGTTAAACAGTTCTCCTGCCCTTTATTCAAAGGCTCCCCAGGAGGTAAGGCTAGTTTGTGGTGGCACCAACAATTTTGCTGCGCCAGTCATTAATTGCAATCCATTTGCCTGAATGGCGTGAGGATTGGCGTTTGATATAACCGTATTCAGTCTTATCCCAGGGCAATATCTTGTCATTGAGATTATCCAGCGCATAATCAGCGCGATCAGTGCGAACAGTCAGCACTGCATGACCATTGCCATCGGGCAGGGTTAAAACTGTAATCAGTAAGTTGGAAGCTGACCAACCCTTGTCCATCAGCATTTTGCGCTTCAACAAGACATAGTCTTCGCAATCACCGTAGTTTTTGGGGTAAGTCCAATATTCTTCACGTTTATAATATTCAAGGTCGGTCACCGGAATGACTTTACGATTGGCGTAGTTGTTCACTTCGACCATTTGAGCCCAGCGGGCACGTGTGAGTTTTACCGGTTTAGATGCTGCAGAGCGGATGTTGCAGTCTTTTGGGTATGTTTTGCAATAATCGTAATGTCCAATGGGCTGAGAAGTTTGTCCCAGTAATTTCATATGTGCATTTGGTGTAATTGCCCATGCTGCTGCGCCTGATAGTAAGTAGAAGCCAATGCATGCAGCGGCTCCGATTGTTTTTGAAATGATTTTGTTCATTGTCCTACTTCTCCCGTTATGAGAAGGACTATGAACGGCAATAATTTAAAGCGCTGGAATTAATTCATTCAGATTTTATACAACATTGATGAAATTGAGGCACAACTTCAATAACTTGAAGCTGTAATTATTTCGCAATTGTCATATTCGTTGAGATGGCGGCAAGCTATTTCACATGGTAAGCCATTGAATATATAGAGAAAAACATGTGTGATTGAGTTGGGTGTCGTAATTTATCTCAACTCGACATAGCTCGAAAACACAGGAAAATACAATCGTTATCAAGTTTGGAATAGTTGAATTATTGGGCTTTTACGAAAAGCTTGGTAAATAAATCACTGATATAAACAGACAAATACCTGTCTAATCAAAATCCATTCCCAAGAAAAAGGTTCAAGGTATCGCGGCTTTGCAAAATTGCGAACTCGATTGCGATGCCTTCATCAAAATGCCGCACTACGCGACCACGCATTGCTCCAAGCCAGAGCAAAGTCCCGATTGCCGGGCGAACATCTATTTCTATTGCTGCGCCTGACAAGGACAAGTCAATAATCTTGACATTATAACTGCGACCGTCTTCGAGTTTAATCTGCGAAGTTTTGACATTTGGTACAAGACGTTCATGTCGGCGGTCTTCAGCGAGATTGAGTTCGTGTCGATTGGCAAGCCAGGTTAGTTTCGCAGCCATCTTGTCGCGTTTTTTTTCAGTGGCGCTGACAGACATTGCAAAGCCACCGGAGAATATGCGGATGATCTTTCCCTCAAGGCGCCCGATATGGTCAATATAAGCGATAACCTTTTCACCTATATCACCAGACATTGGGGAGATTACTGAAGCGCTGCCCGGGGACATATCTTGAATCTGGCAGGGAAATTCGTTGCGGTTCTCAAGCATATAGCGACCAAACAGAGTTACGGCCACGCGTTGAAACTGCCTGTCCTGGTCTAATTCCTGATGATTAGCTGGTGATAATTGAGCTACCACGTTTATTTTTTCCGCTTTAATTATTTGATTAACTTTTGCAAAGGTAAAATACAGCCCGTTTAGTTAACGAATGATGAGATTTTGAAGAGATTGTTAAAGAGAATTGGAATAATCAGGATTTACCCCCATCCAACAGTGTTAAATGACCAAACTTGCGGTTTTTTGAGTCGGATTTGGTAGATTCGGGCTGAGAACCATCGTGTTGAATAGGTGGCGGGGTCAAAATGGGTGTGGTTATTTCATTTTCTGACCCGGATTGGCCAATTTCGCGAATCGAGCGCAACTTATTGATTATAACCGGCTCGGCTCCAAGCCAGAATGGAGCTTTAGCTGCACTGCAAAGACCTAATATTCTGGAAGTGCCATCATTGATCGGCTGCAACGGCAACAATAATGTTTCATAAGCCAAAAAGCGTTCTTGTTGCGTTTGAGCGAAATGAGAAATTACACATGGTTGGAAATTTGCATGAACTTTATTTATTGTGTGCATAATATCAATATTGTCCTGCTCATGCCAGTGAACAAAATAACCAATACCCTTTAGTTCTTTACCATAGGCAGAACAAAGGCGCGTGCCAGCGAGGCGGTAAATTACATATTTGGCAGCATGGTTGATTTCCAGAATAAATGTATCACCAAGCAGGTCGCGGATATCACTGGGTTCAATCTCGCTTCGTTCAGGCGCTGCTCTTTCACCCTTCAGTTTTAGCCAATAGCTGTATAACTGTTTTGATTTTTCAAATCGCATGCCAATAATCCCTGCTTCCACCGCTTTTGCTTGTTGTTTTTGTCGAGCGTTTTGAAAAAATGGATAACCTGTTTCATAATGAAACATTGGGTCATTGCATTGGATCAATAACGCCTTTCAAGCACTCAGCAGCACAATTCATGCCAATTGAATTTCAAATCAGTAAAACAAGAAAAGGGCATAAAACAAAGTCGGTGGTTCAAAATATCCGGTTTCATCAACAGCGCGTTGGCGTTAAGGTTAACAAACTGTTTAGATTGAACTGCGGACAAATCCTGTCATGATAGGGTCAATCAATATTGCATTGTTACCCGGTTTCGCACACCTGGTTTATAACTTAAAACTGAGTTTGGTACTCCGGGACGGAGATAAGCGGGACTCGGCATAACCCGGTTGCTTTGAGCATTTTGCACAAAGCGCCGGGTTTTTTTTATTTCGAAAAATCTGCTATTCATCCCGATATTGAAGCTATAGCGTGAAATTCTTCTCGACTGTTTTTTGGATACCGATGATGGAAAATGACAACCTGGATAAAAACCCGCCGATATTTAATCTGCCACCGGTGATTTTTGCTTTAACGATCATTTTAATTGCAGTGCATTTAGTCAAAACCTGGCTGGTGCCGGATGCATATTTTCAGGATTTCATGTTATTGCTGGCGGCAATACCTGCGCGTTATGGTGAACTGGGTTCCCAACTGCCCTATGGGTTTGCTGCCTGGTACACTCCGCTTTCTTACGCATTCATTCATGCTGACTGGACCCACCTGTCGTTCAATGTTTTATGGATGCTGGCATTTGGGTCGCCGGTTGCTTTGCGATTTGGAACCGTTCGGTTTCTGGCACTGGCTGCGGCAGGCACGCTTGCTGGATTTGCATTTCACCTGTTTACCCATGCCAATGATCTGGCCCCGATGATTGGGGCTTCTGGTGCGGTATCGGCATTTATGGGGGCAGCAATCAGACTCAATCGGGATGTGGAAAAGCCGGTGCTGGGGCTGATTGAGAGTTTCAGGAACCGTGGTTTTGTTGCCTTTATATTGATATGGTTTGGCTTCAATCTTCTTGTCGGATTGCAACCAGAGTTGATCGCTGGCGAAGGTGTTCAGATTGCCTGGCAGGCCCATGTTGGTGGGTTTCTTACGGGGTTACTGGCATTCAGGCTGTTTGATCCGCTGCGTAATTTGCCACAAAGTACAAGATAAACTTGTATATTCGACTAAATATAGACAAAGTGCGGGTATAGACCCGATGAAAAAACATGGAGGTAGGCATGTCTGTTTCAACGATGTTGGAGGGAAAACCAAAAAGTATAATCACTGCTTCGCCCGATGATACGGTAGCCGATGCAACACAATTACTGGCGAAACATCGAATAGGTGCGGTGATTGTGTGTGATAAAGGTGGGAAAGTAAGGGGAATATTGTCAGAGCGAGATATTGTGCGCGATATTGCTCATGATGGTGCAGCCATTTTAGAGAATTCGATATCAAGCTGCATGACAAAAAATGTTTTATCGTGCAAACGCGATGATTCAATCGACAGCGTTATGGAAATTATGACTGAAAAACACTTCAGGCACATGCCGGTGACTGAAGGTGGCAAGCTGGTTGGCGTGATTTCCATTGGCGATGTGGTTAAATGCAAGATTGAGCAGGCTGAGAAAGATGCTCAGGAACTGATGAACTATATCGCGTCGTAACGGTTTAGTTCTGCGGCGGGCGCAAAGATTTTTTGTTGATCCAGATAAAATATATATTGCGCGAATAGATTATCAATCCCAGAGCCTGACCTAAAATAAATACCGGGTCAGTGCGATAGATTGCGTAGACCAGTAACATCGCACCACCAACGAATGAAAAGTACCAGAAGGTTTCAGGTACAATGCTGGCTCGGGCTTTTTCACTGGCAATCCATTGGATTAGAAAGCGCATGGAAAACATCAGTTGTGCACCAAAGCCAACAGCCAGCCAGGTTAATTCAGTGGCTGTAGTTTGAGCCCACCATTGGGCAAATCCTTCTAACATTTAACAATGCATCCGTATTGAGAAAACATGCGGTTAAACCCTCATTACTCTTCCGTATATTCGGGCGCAACTGTTCTTTTACGCAGCCACGAAACGCCGAACAGATCATATAGACCAATCAATGCCCGATTGAAGTTATTATATTTTGAGACACCTGCAAGGCGCGGACGGTCGTTCACCGGTACATAGCGGCATTTATAGCCATAAGACTGGAATAATGCCGGCAAATATCGGTGAATGGAAGAAAAGAACGGCAGGCGCAAAAATGCATCCCGCCAATAAAGTTTGATGCCGCAACCAGTATCAGGGCAGCCGTCGCGCAACACCCAGTCGCGAATTTTATTGGCTGCGCGTGAAGCAATACGTTTGGATCCTGTATCTTTGCGTTTAGTTCGCACTCCACCTACCAGAGCCACCAAATCCGTGTGCGAAGTGTAAACACCTTCAATGGGCGCATCCAGGCACGTATAAAGGTTTTTAATGTCGTGGGGGTCATTTTGTCCATCACCATCCATCTGGGCAATTACAGGATATTTTGCAGCAATAATACCCGTACGCAAGCTGGCGCTTTGTCCGCTGTTTGTCTTATGTCGAAGATAACGTAAATTATTATGTATTTTCTGCAAATCTTTGATTTCATTGCGAGTATTGTCATTAGAAAAATCATCGACAATGATAATTTCTCCTAATATTTCAGGAGGAATTGCGCTGAAACTTTCCTCAATCAGCCGGCCAATATTTCCTTCTTCGTTGTAGGCAGGAATTACCAGTGAAATTTTTGTTTTAATCATGGAAATGGCTGGCGTTGATTTTCGTTGACTTGAAGGGGTGTTGATCACATACACGCACTCGAAACGCAAGCGCTCAGGTGGTAGGGTGAGTGTGCAAATCAAGAAAGCACAGGTTTGAATATTTCACAATTACATGCCGGGAATATAACCACCTCTCATTCCGCGCGACCCTGGGCGCAATATACGCTATTTGCGTTGGCAGCAATATTGCTGGTTCGTCTTGTTTCGCTCTATTTCAATACAACGGAGCTGTTTTTTGATGAGGCGCAATACTGGTTGTGGGGCAAGGAGCCGGCATTTGGGTATTTTTCCAAACCACCGGTGCTTGGCTGGACCATTGCGGTTTTTACTGCTGCCTGCGGTTCTGACAGCGAGTTTTGCATACGTCTGCCCTCGCCAATTATCCATACGGGTACAGCACTGCTTATATTTCTTGGCGCTGCGCGCCTGTTTGATCAGCGTACCGGGTTTTGGTCCGCAATTACTTTTGTCACCCTGCCGGGTATCACTTTATCCTCTACCCTGATTTCAACAGATGTGCCGTTGTTGTTCTTTTGGGCCGGTGCATTGTGGGCATTTTTGCGATTGAGCGATAAAGCCTGCTGGCAAAATGTATTGTTGCTTGGCTTCTTTCTTGGGGCTGGATTGATGTCAAAATATGCAATGGCCTATTTTTTCCTGTGTACTGTGCTGTTTGCCTTGTTTGAGAAATCGGCCCGCCAAACTGTTTTCAGCAGACATTTTTTGGCAGCTACGCTTCTTGCATTGCTGGTTCTGACCCCCAATCTGCTTTGGAATTTTCAAAACAGTTTTATAACCGCCGCCCATACCGGTGATAATATCGGCTGGAGCAACGGATTGCGTTTTCCGGGCAACGGGGCGGAATTTCTTGGCAGCCAGTTTGGTGTGTTTGGCCCGATCCTGTTTGCGTTTTATCTGATTGCCCTGGTGCGGTTCTGGCGAGAAGGATGGGATAGTTCGCAAAAATTCCTTGTATTGTTTTCACTGCCGGTTTTTCTGCTCATTGCTTTTCAGGGGTTCATCAACAAAGCATATGCCAACTGGGCAGCGGTTACCTATATCGCAGCGTCAATTCTGATTGCGGATATTCTGGTAAATCGTGTTCCGGCAATCTGGAACAAGATATCCCTGACAATTCATTTATTCCTGTTTGCCGGTCTGAGTGTCGCCGTAGCGTTTTCAACACCTGGATTACTCACCCTGCCCAATGGAGCGGAACCGTTCACCCGACTGCAGGGCGCGCGGGCCATGGCTCGCGCTACCGGTAAACAACTGGACAGTGGTTCCTACGTGGCGGTAGTCGGCCCTTATCGCAATATCACAGCACAACTGGTTTATTACCTCCGCGAGCGTCCGCAGAAAGTATTTGCATTCAGTCAAAATGGGCGTCCAAACGATCATTACGAATTGACGAGGCCTTATCGTGGCACTCCAAACGGTCCACTATTGCTGGTATCAGCCTCCGAAGATGTTTCGCAATATTTGCCATATTTTTCTGAAATAACACCAGTCACCAAGGTCGAAATTTCTTCGGGCAATGTGCGACGCCTCTGGTTTTTCAAGCTACAGAATTATAATCCAAACGGGAGATTGAAAAAATGAATTCCGCCCGTTTTACCTATCAGATTATGACGATATCGATTGGGCTTTCCTTGTTGGCTGCTTTGGTATTTTTGTCATTCCCATGGATCGACCTTGTCATACAGCGCACAATGTTTCAGCCATCATCGGGCTTTTTTTTAAACAACTACGAAAGCGCCAGGATAGCGCGCACAATTGCCATGACTGGCTATATGGTATGGTATGTGGCGATTGTCCTGTTCGCATTTGATGCACTCAAAAATCCCCAAAGGCAGTTGTGGATTGATACCGGCCTTGGATTGCGCCAGTGGTTGTATTTGTTTTTTACATCGCTGATTGGCCCGCTTGTTATTGCCAACCTGCTGTTGAAAAACAACTGGGGCAGGGCGCGCCCGCGCGAAATTATTGAGTTTGGCGGCAAACTGGAATTCAGCCCGCCACTGCTGATTTCAGATCAATGCCAGAACAATTGCTCATTCGTATCGGGGGAACCATCTTCGATGGTGATGATTTTTATTTCCCTGGCATTTATAGTCGCTGCCAAAAGAAAACTGTTTGTTGTGCTGGCCATCGTTATGGGGGCAATGTCAGGGTTTATGAGAATGGGGCAGGGCGGACATTTTTTTTCCGACGTGATATTTGCCACACTGTTTATGATGCTGACTGCGGCAGTTATTTATTGGGTTATGTTTCTTACACCATGGGCAAGGCGTAACCAGTAGCCTTTGCCCATGGTGATTAAAGTTACTCTTTTGCTTTTGCCGCTTCTTTTAGTTTAGCAATCCTGGCTGTTAACTGGTCATAACCCACCGCGCCAAAAACCACTTCATTTCCAATTACATAAGATGGCGTACCGGTAATACCCAGGTCCGTGGCAAGTCCGTTTACTTCACGCAGGTTTTCGAGAATATAAGGTTTCGTCATTTCTTCGCGCAGAGCCTTCTCATCCACTCCCAATTCCAGTGCAATTCGCAACGCGTCTGCTTCGCCTTTGCGGCCTTTCATACCCAGCAAAAGAGTGTGGAACTCTTCGTATTTTTCTGGCATTAGCGTTGTAAATGCCAAGCTGATTACATGAGCCTCATAAGATTCTTTACCCAATACCGGCCATTCCTTGATGATGAATTTTACATCGTCATCTTCGGCTAGAATTTTTTCCATGTCATACATTGCGCGCTGGCAAAACGGGCAGTTATAATCGAAAAACTCAACCACTTTGAATTTTGCATCTTTGTTGCCGATTTCCACCTGATATTTGGAGGAGAAAATTAGTTCGGAGCGATCTTTTAGGGTCTTTTCCTGCAATGCGGCTTGCTGGGCCAGTTGTTTGGCTTCAAAAGCTTTTTGCATCTGGCCTAGAAGTTCCGGGTTTGTAAGAAGGTACTCGCGAATGATGGTTTCGATTTGACCTTTGTCCAGAGCTTCTTGCGCTTTTGCGGTTTCGACCGCAATGTTCCCAACGCCCATCATGACAACAATTGATGCGGCAATTTTGGTGAAAAAGTTCATAAAAGTATTCTCCTGAAGAAATTGGTAATTTGCCCAAAGGTTATATGCTTCTGATGTTGAATAAGATCAGGAGCGTTTTTTCTTTGGAACCTTATACTTGATAATGTCCTGGAGTCTAAGCCATTGTGGTGTTGCGCGCTTCAATTCTTTTTGAGCCCGTCTGGCATATTGTTTAGCCTGTTTATAACGGCCAATAACAAAATTATGTTCGGCGGCGGCGGCAATGGCAAGATTGTTGTTTCCCTTTATTGCGTAAGCGCGCGCCAGGTATTCATATCCGTTTGAAGTATGGGGGTCTCGGGAAATACCGGCTTTGAGTTCCCTGATGGCTTTGTCTACCAGTGCTTTGTCACCAGTTTCGAGAAATGCCTGGCCCAATTGAATGCGAATTATGCCAGATTTATATTTATCCAGGCTAATCGCTCGCTGGAAGGGCTTTATCGCTTCGCGCGCTTTGCCGGATTTTACCAGGATTTCGCCCTTCATTTCATGCAGATAGGCAAATTTTGGGAAATCTTTGATGAGGCTGTCTATTTTAGGAAGTGCAGCAGAAGGGGAACCTGAAAGGTATGTGGCAATGGCGTCGCCATAACGCGCTGCGGGTGAATTGAGGTTTTTGGAAAAAAGACGACGTACTGCGCCGGCATTCATTGAATAAGCGGCAATTTTTGCCCTTGCCATATTGTGCCTGAATTGCAGGTTCTTGCTATCAGTCTTGTTATAAAAACGGCTGGACTTTGCCAGACTTGCCATAAAGGTAATACGTGCCTGGGGCAGGGGGTGAGACACTTTGTAGGGATCAACACTGCTGGACAGGTTCAAACTGCGCGAAAAACGTTTAAATGTAGTCACCAGGCCTTTCGATGACTGACCGGTTTTTTCCAGCAGGTTAAAAGCACTTTGATCTGCGGCACGTTCTTCTTCACGTTTGTAGGCAAGAATAGTGCGCTTTAGTGCATCCTGCGAACCATAAATCAGCGCGCCGCTTGCTGCGCCGCCAGCCTCACCTCCGCTTATTGCAGCGCCGACACCCGCCAGCATTCCCAGCACCGTTAGTATTTGCGCGCGCTCTACCCGCTGGCGTAACCGGATCAGGTGCCCACCAAGAATATGGCCTGTTTCGTGGGCTATTACGCCGATAATCTCATTTGGTGTAAGAGCGGTTTGGATAGCGCCCAGATTGATGAAAATTCGTCTGCCGGTAACAAAGGCATTAAACTCCGGTTTGTTAACCAGGTATATTTTTGTGTTCTTGATACCCATTCCCGCAGCTTTGAAAATTGGCGAAGCATAATCCCTAAGCAAACCCTCAATCTCTGCATCACGAACCAGTGGCAGGCTGCGGCCTTTTTTTTGCGCATAAGATGGTTCAATCAGCAAAGCCAAAATTAATAGACAGGAAAAAACTGTTTTCGCCATTAACCCGTTAAATAGGGAATAGGATTTTTTTTTGTTGGTATTGGCAGATATCAAAAAACGCATGGCAACCGTTACCTGTTAGCGGCTTCATTGAAACTGGTAATTTAACGACCAGGATTATCTCAGTCAAAGGAATTGCCTTGCATCATGGCTGATTTACGGCAAAAGCTTGATGCGGATATTGTTTCACTTACACAAACGAGCGATTGGTTAGTCCATTGAGCCAAACTAAATCGGGGCTGATTGTCCCTTCGAAGCGATCAAATATTGATTCCTTTATTGCTATGGACATTGTGTCAAAAGCGGCAAAACTCACTGCTGCGGGTGAAGATGTAATTTCGCTGGCAGTCGGGCAACCCTGTGCGAGTGCACCAAAGGCAGCGCTCACTGCCGCTGCCAACGCTTTGAAAGACGGCGTAATCAGCTATACCAATGCCCCTGGAATTGACGGGTTGAGACAACGAATAGCGCTGCATTATCGCGAGACATACGATGTTGAAGTTGATCCCGCACGAATTTATGTAACTACGGGTTCTTCCGCCGGATTTGTGTTGTCGTTTTTATCTATGTTTGAAGCAGGTGCACGTATTGCAATACCTTCTCCTGGCTATCCTGCTTATCGCAATATCATCAAATCACTATCCATGGTGCCGGTGGAAATTGAAACGAGCCACGACAGTCGCTGGACTTTAAACGCGCAATTGCTGGAAGCGGCCCACAAAAAGAACAAAATTGATGGCCTGCTGTTTGCAAACCCCAACAACCCCAATGGTACCATGCTGCAACGAGATGGATTTGCGACATTACTGCATAAAGCGCAGGAATTGGGAATCCGCTTTATTTCAGATGAAATCTATCACGGCCTGACGTATGATTTTGATGCAGCCAGTGCGCTGGAATACGGTGATGATGTTATCGTTATCAATTCGTTTTCAAAATATTTCTGCATGACCGGCTGGAGAATTGGCTGGATGATTGTGCCCGAAAGCCTGATGCGCACTATCGATAAATTGCAGCAAAATCTGTTTATCTGTGCGCCGCAGATTTCCCAAATTGCTGCTGCCGCAGCTTTTGAGGGGAAAGCGGAAATGGAACTGGTGCATCGTGGTTATAAAACAAACCGAAAACTGCTGTTACAACGGCTGCCAAAATTGGGCATAACGAATATTCAGCCAATTGATGGCGCGTTTTATGCCTATGGCGACATATCGCAATTGTCTGATAATTCAGTCGACTTTGCCTCAAAAATTCTTGAACACACCAAAGTAGCGGTGACACCGGGAGTGGATTTTGATTTGTCGCGCGGCAAATCCTGGATGCGATTTTGTTTCGCCGCAAATCATCAACGACTGGTGGAAGCTTTTGATCGATTGGATAAGTGGCTGGGAATTGAACAAAATTGATACAAAACTTGATTAAGGTCAATTAATACCGCTTTGTCTCTTGCCAATTTATGATGTGTGAGATAACCGTCTTTTCGACAATATTGCTCTGGATATTGTGAGCAAAAACAGTCACAATCGGTTGTGCAAATTAAGGGAGCGTTTCTTTTGGAATCCATGCTGCTGTCCTACCTTCCGGTGATAATATTTATCGCTCTTTCGCTGGTTATCGGTCTTGCCCTTTTGGTAGCTCCATTCATGGTTGCCCACAAATCACCTGACCCCGAAAAACTTTCCGCTTATGAGTGCGGGTTTGATCCGTTTGATGATGCGCGGATGAAATTTGATGTACGGTTTTATCTGGTGGCAATCCTGTTTATTATTTTTGACCTGGAGGTGGCGTTTTTGTTTCCCTGGGCTGTCAGTTTTGGAAACCTGGGATGGTTCGGGTTTTGGTCAATGACTGCATTTTTGGGAATATTGACTATCGGGTTCATGTACGAATGGAAAAAGGGTGCGCTTGAATGGGACTAGTGCAAAAACATGAGGCTCTTCTATGAGTGACGGTTCAACCACGCTGATTGCGCCGCGTCCAAAGGGAATTGTTGACCCTTCCACCGGTAAACCTATCGGTAGCGATGATATGTATTTTGGCGAGATCAGTGATGAGCTCGCCGATAAAGGCTTTCTTGTTACCTCAACCGATGAATTGATCACCTGGTCGCGAACAGGCTCTTTGATGTGGATGACATTCGGGCTTGCTTGTTGTGCAGTGGAAATGATGCAGATTGTGACGCCGCGTTATGATTGCGAACGTTTTGGTTTCGCCCCGCGCGGTTCACCACGCCAGTCTGATGTGATGATTGTTGCTGGTACTCTTACCAATAAAATGGCACCGGCCATGCGCAAGGTTTATGACCAGATGCCAGAGCCGCGTTATGTAATTTCCATGGGCTCGTGTGCCAATGGTGGTGGTTATTACCATTATTCCTATTCGGTAGTTCGTGGGTGTGACCGCATTGTGCCCGTTGATATTTACGTGCCTGGTTGCCCGCCAACGGCCGAAGCCCTGCTTTATGGTGTGATGTTGCTGCAGCGAAAAATACGCCGCACCGGCACCATTGAGCGATAGGGGGATTTATGGCCAAAAGAAAAATACCCGAAACGCTCAGCCAACTGGGAAAATATATTTCTGATGAAATGGGTGTTGACAGTGTGGATTTTGAAATCAGTTACGAGGAGCTGAATTTATCACTCCAAAGAGATGATATCGTCAAAGCGATGCGTTTTTTGCGCGATGATACCCACACCGGTTTTATCTCGTTTATTGACCTTTGCGGCGTAGACTATCCCGGTCGCGATGAACGTTTTGATGTGGTTTATCACCTGATGAGCCCCAAATATAACACCCGTATTCGGGTTCGAATTTATACCGATGAACAAACGCCGGTGCCCAGCATTACAGGAATTTTCCCGGGGGCTGAATGGTATGAACGTGAAGCCTGGGACATGTATGGCATTTTGTTTTCCGGTCATCCTGATTTGCGCCGGATTCTGACTGACTACGGATTTGACGGTCATCCACTTCGCAAGGATTTCCCGCTCACTGGTTATGTTGAGGTGCGTTATGATGACGAATTAAAGCGTGTGGTTTATGAACCCGTGGAACTGCGTCAGGAATTCAGGAATTTTGACTTTCTGTCACCCTGGGAGGGGACGGATTACGGATTGCCCAATGAAGATGTAGGCGCAGATAAAGGTAACGGCAAAAATGGCTGAAACCGCAGTTAGAAATTTCAACATCAATTTTGGCCCGCAGCACCCGGCTGCTCATGGTGTTTTGCGTCTGGTGCTGGAGCTTGATGGTGAAATTGTTGACCGTGTTGACCCGCATATCGGCTTGCTGCATCGCGGCACTGAAAAACTGATTGAATATAAGACGTACCTGCAGGCAGTCCCCTATCTTGACCGTCTTGACTATGTGGCTCCGATGAATCAGGAGCATGCATTTGCCCTGGCGGTTGAAAAACTGATGAACATCGGCGTGCCACGACGTGCACAGCTTATCCGCATCTTATATTGCGAAATCGGGCGCATCTTGTCTCATTTGCTCAATGTCACTACACAGGCGGTTGATGTTGGTGCTATTACGCCGATTTTCTGGGGGTTTGAAGAGCGTGAAAAACTGATGGGGTTTTATGAACGCGCCAGTGGTTCACGGATGCACGCTGCCTATTTTCGCCCCGGCGGTGTCCACCAGGATATACCTCAGGATTTGATCGACGATATTGAAGAATGGTGCGATCCATTCCTTGGTGTTTGCGATGATATTGAAAACCTGCTCACCGATAACCGCATCTTCAAACAACGCAATGTCGACATTGGAATAGTCGCTCTGGAAGATGCGTGGGTGCGTGGTTTTTCCGGCGTTATGGTACGTGGTTCAGGTGCTGTATGGGATTTGCGCAAAAACCAGCCCTATGAATGTTATGACGAATTTGATTTTGACATTCCCATTGGTAAAAATGGCGATTGTTACGATCGCTATCTCATTCGCATGGTGGAAATGCGTGAATCAGCGCGTATCATGAAGCAGGCGATTAAAAAACTGAACGACGAGGGAGATGGCCCGGTCTCCTCATTGGATGGCAAGGTGGTGCCTCCCAAGCGTCAGGAAATGAAACAATCCATGGAAAGCCTGATTGAACATTTCAAACTTTATACCGAGGGCTACAAAGTGCCCGCTGGTGAAGTTTATACGGCAGTTGAAGCGCCTAAAGGTGAATTTGGCGTCTATCTGGTTTCTGACGGGTCAAACAAACCTTATCGCTGCAAATTCAAACCACCGGGTTTTGCCCATTTGCAGGCGTTGGAATTTTTGTGCAAAGGCCATCAGCTTGCTGATGTTGCAGCCGTGCTTGGATCAATCGACATTGTGTTTGGGGAGATAGATCGATGAATCTCCACATAATAATCCAATCTAACTCTTTAATGGCGAGGTTAAGATAAATGTCTGTACGCCGTCTAGCTGATAAAACCCTCCAGCCCGCTACCTTTAAGTTTACTTCGACCAATGCCAAATGGGCGCGTGATACTATTAAAAAATACCCGAAGGGTCGCCAGGCTTCTGCGGTTATTCCCTTGTTGATGCGTGCACAGGACCAGGATGGCTGGGTAACACGTGCTTCGATTGAAACCATGGCTGATATGTTAGACATGCCCTATATTCGTGTGCTGGAAGTAGCGACGTTTTATACGCAGTTTCAATTGCAGCCGGTTGGTTCCAAAGCACATATTCAGGTATGCGGCACAACACCATGCATGTTGCGCGGTGCGGGGGAATTAATCGAGGTTTGCAAAAACAAAATCAATGAACGCCAGTTTGAAACCAATAAAGACGGCTCATTATCCTGGGAAGAGGTTGAATGCCAGGGAGCGTGCGTTAATGCGCCGATGATTATGGTGTTCAAAGATACCTATGAAGACCTCACGCCTGAGCGACTGGAAGAAATCATTGATGCTTTCGAGAGTGGTAAAGAGAAAACAATAACACCGGGTCCGCAAATTGACCGTATTTTTTCTGCACCCCTTGGCGGTCTGACGGCTCTGACGGAAAATCCCAATGTTAAAAAGCGGGCAAAATCCGTTACGCGCAAAAAACCGGCAGCGCCAAAAACAACCGTTAGAAAATCTACTGCAAAAAAAGACATGGAAAAAGCAGTTAACCCGGCTGCAACATTGGTGGCAGCTAATCAACCAAAGAAGATTAAAAAACCACGGCAACCTGATGATTTAAAATTAATTTCAGGTGTTGGACCAAAACTGG
>JAKISV010000018.1 GCA_021648425.1 Rhizobiaceae bacterium | reverse complement strand
AAAGCCAACACAAATCCCATCTTGCTATAAAAAGTTTTCAAAATGACACCCACTGTTCGCTTCGCGCCGTCTCCAACCGGCAATATTCATATCGGCAATGCGCGCACTGCGCTGATCAACTGGCTATTTGCAAAAAAAGCCAATGGGGAATTTATTCTGCGCTTTGACGATACTGACAAAGCCCGTTCGAAAACAGAATATGCAGATCAGATATTAAAAGACATTCGCTGGCTTGGCATTGAACCTGATCGTATTGAGCGCCAGTCGGATAATTTTCCAGCCTATGATGATGCCGCCCAAAAATTGCGTGATGCAGGTCTGTTGTATGCCTGTTATGAAACACCCGATGAACTTGATCGAAAAAGAAAACGTCAACTGGCACGCGGCTTGCCACCGGTTTATGACCGAAGCGGCCTTGGCCTTGATGAAGAACAAAAAGTAAAACTTGAAGCTGAAGGCAGGAAACCGCACTGGCGGTTTTTATTACCTAACTTTGATGGGGAGCCAGGTAATATGGTGCGCACATCGGTCAAATGGAACGATGTAATACGCGCTGAGCAATCAATCGATCTGGCTTCCATGTCAGACCCCGTGCTGGTGCGTGAAGACGGCACCTATCTCTACACTTTGCCATCTGTTGTTGATGATATCAAAATGGGTGTTAGCCACATTATCCGTGGTGATGATCACGTTACAAATACGGCTGCACAGATTGCGATTTTCAAAGCACTGGGTGCTACCCCTCCTGGGTTTGGGCATCACAATTTGCTGACTTCGGCCAGTGGTGAGGGATTGTCAAAACGTCTGGGTTCACTTTCAATAGCATCCCTGAATGAAGACGGGTATGAACCTATGGCAGTTGCCAGTCTTGCGGTTTTGATTGGCACATCCAATGCCGTTGATGCCGTGGCGACAATGGAAGAGTTGGTGCAGCGATTTGATCCCGCAACAGTTACTAAATCACCGGCGCGATTTGATGTAGCTGAACTGGATGGATTAAATAAGAAGCTGGTACACATTAAGCCCTATAAAGAAGTGCGCGAACGACTTGAAGATGTGGACGTAGGTGGTGGAGAAGCATTTTGGAATGTTGTACGCGAGAATATCAACAAAGTGCCTGAAGCTGCCGACTGGTGGCAGATGGTGGAACATGGCAAACCGGTTATTGATGAAGAAGACGCGGGTTTTCTGAGTGAATGTAAAGAATTACTGCCCGCAGAGCCCTGGGACGCAAGCACCTGGAATCAGTGGACTACGCAAATCAAGCAAAAAACCGGGCGTAAGGGCAGGGGCCTTTTCATGCCATTGCGCAAGGCGCTTACCGGTCGAGAGCACGGTCCGGAACTGGCGGCGATTTTGCTGCTTGTTGGACGGGATAAAACGTTGGCCCGACTACCCTGATTTTTTTATCGGCCGCAGATAAGAGCCGGTCTTCTGGTGTTTCTTCTTGTTTGGTCAGCAGACGTTTGATTTCTTTTGCGCCAAATTGACCATCCAGGTTTGCCAGGGTTTCGGAATCTTGTTCTCGATCTTCACGAAAAATTGGAGCACCAATTCGTGACAAAATACTACCTGTTTCATTCACTCTATTTATACGTTCGCCATTGGAACCGGCAATTTCTTCTAACACACCCGAAGAATAACGGCAGGAAGCATCGGGATCAAATTTCTTTCGATAGGAAAATGCCGTTGGCAGATCCGCATAAGGTTGTTGGCCGCGAAATGAAATCATATCTTCGCTGTCTTCGCTTGGCATCGCATGGTAATAAAGTGCCACATCAGTGCCTTGGCATTTTGCCTGACAGATTTGCTCGTCAGTATTAAAACGATCCTGGGTGGTCGAAAAACTTATAGGAAAATAGTAACCGTCTTTTTTGCGCACACACATCGTGCGGTATGTATTGCTGCGTGCAGGCAATACCTTAGTGGGGCGTTCAAAATCCCCTCTCTGGCCATCATTGCCATAAGTTCGAAGGCCAAATAACTGTTCGACAATCGAGCGTTTGCGAGGTCTTTCAAGAGCCGCACGCTGGCGTGTTCTATTGGTAAAACAACCACGCCTGTTCATTGCTCTGATAATAGAATTTCGTTGATTGTTATTTGTGCGGGCCTGTCGGGGAGCCAATCGTCTGCGTTCGCGCTCAAGATCAGCCAGATTGGCGCTCATTTGATCTATACTTTTCTTTATACGTCGACAGGTGGAGGAATTGCGTTTGCCAAAAATACCTACAGCGCACCCGTTGCGAAGGGACATTCTCTGGGTTTTACTGATCTGCCGTTTCTGATTTTTTACGGCCTGGTCATATTGACGGTATCGCTTGCTGGGAGCTGCACGCCTGTTGCCACCGACACTCAGTGAGCTGAGTTGATTTTGTAATTGCAAACAGGCATTGGTTTGTGCCGTGGCCGGAGCGACAAAACTGTTTGATACAAACATCAAGGCACCTGCCAGCGCTGAAAGTTTCAACAACTTTATTGCACTGTTTAAACCAAAAGAAGAAAAATCATTCATTTACGCTATTGCCACCCGGCTACCATCTGCTTACCCCGCTGAATTATTTATCAGCAGAATATGACTTAATCATGAGAGTGATAAATCAATATGGTTTACATTAGGTTGAGCAAATGCACTTTATCGTTATCAGGCATTTAAAATGCACTGGAATTCAAGCCGCCATCGACGAGAAAATTTCTGCCGGTAATATAGCCCCCATGCACCGAAGATAAAAATGCACAAAGCGCGCCAAATTCATCGGGTGTACCAAGGCGTTTTGCCGGGATGGTTTGCATTTCGCGCTGGCGGGCCTGTTCAATGGTTATTCCATGCTGTTCTGCAGCGCTGGCAAACATAGGTGCCAGCCGGTCCGTATCCATTTTGCCCGGTAATATCTGGTTGATAGTGATATTATCACCGGCATAGTTTCTGGCCACACCGGCAAGAAATGATGTCAGACCGGCACGCGCGCCTGATGATAAATCAAGGCCCGGCACAGCTGTATAGACTGAAAGTGAAGTGATATTAACGATGCGTCCGAATTTGCGCTCTTTCATTTTTTCGATTGTTGCCTGAATTAATTCAATCGGCGTAACCATATTCTGGATAACGCCTTCAAGAATTGCAGCGCGATCCAGTTCTTTGAAATCCCGTCTGGGTGGGCCGCCATTGTTATTGACTAAAATATCGGGATCAGGGCAGGCATCCAGAATGGCCTTTTGACCATCTGCAGTGGAAACATCAGCAATAACTGCTGTAACAGTAGCACCCGTTGCTTCGCGAATTTCGGCGGCTGTCGCATTGGTTACTTCTTCATTTCGCCCGTTGATGATGACTTCACAGCCAGCATTGGCCAAATGCCAGGCGCAACCCTTACCTAATCCACGACTGGAAGCACATATAATAGCTTTTTTACCGCTAATTCCCAGATCCATATTTCCATTCCTTGTTGACTCGCTTGAGGGTTTTCATTCAATGATGCGAAACAATGGATAATAAAGCAATGGAATTATTACCAGGATATACCCACGTCACAAAAGCTGCTGAGCGCATTGCAGGCATCGTTCGAAAAACACCTTTGTTGACCAGTGCGATACTGGATGAAATTACCGGTGCACGTGTGTTCCTTAAACCCGAAAACCTGCAAATAACCGGCTCATTCAAGTTTCGCGGTGCCTATAATGCCCTGTGCCAACTGAACGATAAGCAGCGCAAATGCGGTGTGGTAGCGTGTTCATCGGGTAATCATGCCCAGGGTATTGGCGAGGCGGCAAGGCTGCTTGGAATATCGGCCACCATAGTCATGCCAACGGATGCGCCGCAAATAAAATCTGAACGGGTTAAACGATCCGGTGCAAGAATTGTTACTTATGATCGTTCCCACGAGGACCGCGATAAAATTGCCGGTCGCTTGTGTGAAGAAAGCGGCGCGGTTTTTATTCATCCCTATAACAATTCGCATGTCATTGCCGGGCAGGGGACTGTGGCCTGTGAAATAGTTGAACAGTTGTCAGATATCGACTGCGGTCTTAACCGTTTGCTGGTGTGTACCGGTGGCGGTGGCCTGACTGCGGGAATTGCTCTGGTTATTCCACACCATTTCCCAAAGGCAATTATCCACAGTGTGGAACCAGAAGGTTTTGATGATTACAGTCGTTCTCTGGAAGCAAATAAGCGCGTTGGCAACCAGCAGCTGACCGGCTCCGTGTGCGATGCGATATTGACAGAAAAACCAGGCAAACTGTCGTTTGAAATCAACCGCAATATCCTTGCGGAAGGATTGGCGGTTAGTGATGAAGATGTATTAAATGCCGTGAAGTTTGCTTTTCATGAATTAAAACTGGTGGTGGAACCTGGTGGAGCGGTGGCGCTTGCAGCACTGTTGAATTCAAATAAATCCTGGGCCGGAGAAACCATTGTTTGTATCATTTCCGGCGGCAATATTGATTCAGAGGTGATGGCTCGGGCGCTGTGCGGATAATCAAAATCTTTACCCGGAATTAGACAATAATACCGGTTTGCCATGGGGGGTATTTTTGTAGGCGCGTTCCCAGGCCAGTTTTCGCTGTAAAAGTTCTTCCGATTCAAGGCCTGCTTCGTTTTGAGAAAGCTTTTCTAATGCACTTAGCGCTGCCTGATAATAAGTGTTGTCACTATCAGGCGCGTTATTGGCTTGCGCCTTTTTCAATTCATTACCCAATGCTGTGGCCCATTGGCCGGGTGTAAATATTTTTGCCTTCACCATTGCAGCCGCAAGGGCCAGAACCTGGGCATGCCAGGGTTCTTCAAACGCCGGTTTGGGCGGTACTAAAGGGTCTTCAGGCTGAAACAAGATAGCTTTCCCATAATTCTGCACTGACCGTGTCGATTTTACTGGCCTCATTCCCCCACAATTCACGAGCGCTGAATACTACCGTATAAAGGTGTTGAGCCATTTCCAGGCCCTTTGCCCCCTCATCAGCAAAACTATGGGCGCCATGGTGGGATAAGATTTTGCCTTGGCGCGCGCGCATATAACCGGGCAGGCGGGTATGGCCACGCTTGCCATGGCTGAGCGTGTGAACAATATCACCGGTTTTAAAAGCTGGCGCTATAGTGCTTTTCAGTTGAAATGTGCGGCTTTTATTTCGCGCGCTGACAAGTACATCTTCAAGCGTCGCATCAGGCGGGCGTTCATTGGTTTTATTGCAGGTGCCCTCGATAATCTGTGCGGTGGTAAATACTTCAGACATTGTCAATCCCGCCAGATGCGCCATGGCCCATTTTTCAAAATATGGCATGGTGAGATAGGCTTGCGGTTCCAGGCATTCAACCAGATGGCGGAACCAGTCAATCGTCAGGTGAGGGTTTCTGGTAGTTTGGGCCAGAGCCCACATACGCCCTTCCCAATAGTGCTCAAAAGCCAGGTATTCGTGTTGGACCTGAATTGGTCCAAACCCCTGTTTGCCGCCAAGATCATGCGTGCCGTCCATTATACCGTTTCCAATGATAAGTCGCGATCGGTGCCAATCATAGAATTTCGGGTAACAATTGCCGCCAATGCCTCTTGCGACCAGTTATCGGTTCCAGCCGGGCGCTGGGGTATCACCAGATAACGTAATTCAGCTGTACTGTCCCAAACATGCACGGCCACTGATGCTGGCACATTAACACCAAACTCCGTAAGCACCTTTCTTGGTTCACGAACTACCCGCGCCCGGTAGGCGGCTGAGCGATACCAGGGCGGCGATATTCCCAGCAGGCCGAACGGGTAACATGAACATAAAGTACAAACGACGAGGTTGTGAGAATTCTCACTGTTCTCAACAGCCTTCAAATCGCCCGTGGCATGGCCTTCATATCCGATAACAGCAATTGCACTTGCAGCATCTTTCAACAAATGCGTTTTAAATTCAGGTTCGAGCCAGGCTTTAGCGACAACCAGCGCGCCACGTTTGGGTCCAATATGTTCGCTATAGGCTTCTACCCAGGCATCCAGCGTTTTTGGCGATACCATACCGTGTTCTACAGCAAGGCTTTCGAGGGCCTTGATGCGTAAAGCCGGGTCGCTTGGCATATGGGCATGAAGGTGGCGGTGTATTTTTGCCGCCTCATCACTGTCAAAATTTGCCATAGCTGGACTTTGGTTGATTAAAAATCATACCCGAACAAAGCGGAATTACCTGTCATTGTAAAGGCCGCTCAAGGTGCAGGCTAAACAAAGGCAATAATACGCAAATAGGCTAAATTAATGCATGAAGAAAATTACATAAACATCAGAATTTATTTACTAAAGCGTCCAGATGCATGCGCCAGCATGGTATAGACCTTGCCGGTATCCGAAGTCAGATAAGTCTGAGTCATGACATTGTCGCGATCATTGCGGGCAATATCAGCCAACAGGCGTTCAAAATCTTCAACATAGCGGTTTACAGCATTTCTGAATTCATGCTCTTTTTGATATTTGCGCTGAATTTCATCAAAGGTCTGCTGGCCCTGTATGGTGTAGAGCCGACGGGTGAACACATCGCGTTCTCCACGCTGGTAACGATCCCAGAGTTCCACCGAAGCTTCATGGTCGATGGCCCGTGCAATGTCCATGGAAAGGGCATTGAGGGATTCGACCACATGTTGCGGCGAGCGGTTGGTATCTTTTGCACCTTGAGGCGGGGCGGGTGGTGCTACCGGATCATCATTTGATGCCCGGCGCAGCAAATCACTTACCCAGCCGCCGGAATTCTTATTTTTCTGTATCGGTGCAGGTGCCGGCTGGCGTGCTGCGGGTACAGGTGTGGGCTGTACCGGTTGCGGTGCTGCGACATAATTTTGGCTTTGAGGAGCCGTGGCTGGTTGACTGACACTGGAAACAGGCCTGGCCGGTGGCGCAGGGGGGACAACCGGTTCTGGTTGATGAACAGGCATTACCGCGAGAGCAGCAGAAGCCTGCTGAGGTGCGGGTGTAGCCATAGTGTTGGCTCTTTCACGAGACTGGCGTGAGGCTGGAGTGGCGTCGAGCGCTTTGCCCGAACGCGTGACAATCTCTGACAGGTCTTTCAACGCCTTGATCTGATCTGTCACTACCCGGCGCATGGAATCAGCGCTTTGACGTGTCTCATCGGGGAGTTCCAATACACCACGGCGCATCTGCTCGCGGGTTTGTTCCAATTCTGCGGACACATCGCGCGCCGCAATTTTCATCGACTCGGTCGCATTGCTAAAGCGCGCAGTGGCATCGTTGATAGCAGTGGATACTTCCGAACTGACAATACCCCCCAGTTCGCGCGAACGCGAATTAGCGTCTTCCAGCATTTGGCCTACAGACATGGCCAGCTTGGACATGGTTGATTCAATTTCTTCCGAGCGCTGAGCCAGACCGGCAGAAAGCTCTTGCAACATTTCCTGACGTGAATCGAGCGTTGTGGCAAAATTGTTCTGCGAAGCATCAATTAATCTTGTGGCCTCTACCAGAATATTACCCTGTTCATCCAGGCGCTGGGCTACCGAATTCACATCATCCAACAGGCCTGCCGCCGTTTTTTCCATGCCTATTTGCACATCGTGGGCAAGCTTGCCTGATAGATCGAGGTCTGAAGTGGCTTTGTCGAATGCATTCATCAATGAAGAGGATTGCTGAGCCAGCGAAGCCTGAATAGTACCCAGGTTTTCCCCGGCCTGCTCAACCAGTGTACGCAGGATCTCGTTTGAAGATCCCAGTTTGTTGATAACATCTGCAATGGTCGTATCAACAATATTGGAGGTTTCGCCCAGCCGTATAGATACTTCTTCTCCCGCCTTACGCATGGCATCAACCATCGGCACAGCTTTTTCATCGATAATATTGGCAAATTCGGTTGAACGCGCTGAAAGGTCAGCATTAATAGCGTCAGCACGCGATTTTAACATATGTGAAATTTTGCTGGAACGGTCATCCAGCAGGGTTTCAAGGTTTTGCGTGTTTTCTTCCAGCGTGCGCTGGGTTTCAATCAGATTGCTACCCATTGACTGATTGATAGCAATTGCGCGTTCACTTAGCAGTTTAGCGAGCTGTTCTGCTTTATCATCAAGGCTTGCTGTTGTCTCAGTGAGTTTTCCATCCAGGCCTTCGGTTACAATTTTGTGGCCATCGGCAATTGCATTGGCAATCTGGATTTCGCTTTCACCAACAGTTTTCGCCAGTTCTTTGGTGCGCGCCAGCAGGGTTTCATTCAGTGCTGTTGTGCGTTTTTCAATAACAGCCTCGACACGCTGAGTGGTATCATTGAGCACTTTTGTTTTTTCACCCAGTTGCGAAACGACTTTATCAACGTGCCCGGTCAAAGTTTCGCCAAAGCCAGTCAAACGTTCAGTGATAGTGTTACCAATCGCAGTGGTGCGATCGCCCATAATTTTGTCGAGTGCTTTGGTCTTGTTATCAAGACCTTCCAAAATTGCCCCGGCACTTTTCGTGGACATCGCATCAATTTTTGCCGTATGCTCTACCAGAGTTTTGTCCAGAGCATTTGTCTTGTTATCTAACCCCTTGACGATCGCCCCGACACTTTTCGTGGCCATCGCATCGATTTTTGCAGTATGTTCTGTCAGAGTCTTGTCAAGAGTATTGGCCTTGCTTTCCAGACCTTCCACAATCGCCCCGACGCTTTTCGTGGCTACCGCATCAATTTTTGCAGTACGCTCCTCCAGGGCCTTGCCAAGCGCAGTGGTTTTGGCATCGAGCCCATCGACTATTGTTCCCGCGCTCTTTTTCAACACCGCATCAATTTTGGTGGTCCGCTCACCAAGCGCCTTGTCCAGCGCTTTGGTCTTGGTGGCAAGCCCGGTTACGAGTGTACCTACCTGTTTACTGAGGGTAGCATTTATCTGACTGGTGCGTTCTGCCAGGGCGGCATCAAGAAGTTTGGATTTTTCACCCAATCCTTCAACCAGACTGCCCATGCCATTATCAATCGTTTTATTGATTGAATCCGCGCGTTCGCTGAGCATTTTATCAAGCGTTTCTGTGCGCATACCAAGGGCTTCAACCAGGGTGACGCCTTTTGTGGTCAGCGTATCGCTGATAATTGAAATGCGGCTTTCCAAAGCGGAATTGAGTGTATTACCCGCTTCGTTGATACGTTCGGCAAACTCGGAGGAACGTTGACCCACTGCATCTTCAAAGTTTTTGGTGATTTCAGCGCTTTGTTTGGTGATATTCGCACTTCGCGTATCAAGCAGACTGGCCATGGCATTACCGGCCATCTTGATATTTTTGGTCAGTTCTTCGGTTTTGGATATGATACCGGAGCTTATTTCTTCTCCGCTTTTAGTCATATTCTCCTGAACCCGGGTGCCGGTCTGAGCCATGTTTGTTACAAGGCTCTCACCCGCTTCAAGCAGGGAAGCGGCAATATCGCTGCGACGCTCTTCCATTGTTTCAGAAATCTGACTTGATGCCTGGGTAACCGTATCCTGGATGCGCATACTTGCCGCGTCCAGTTCAGATGTCAGCCCCGCATGGGTATCAGAAATGGACAAACGCAGCTTTTCCGCATGGTCTTCAATCGACTCACGCTCACCGGCAAGTTCGCTCACCAGTCCGCGCAGTTTGATTTCAGAATCCGTATAAGAACGTTCCAGATTGATAACTTCATGCTGCACCATGTTTTCCAGCTCGCCGGCACGCGCGATGGCACGTTCCATCCCATCACCAATGGCACTGACTTCGCGGCGAATGGCTCTGCCAAGGGTATTGACTGAATCCACGGCGACATTTTCAGGTTGCAGCAGTCGGATTGCCGCTTCAGTCATTGTATTGGCCGCATGACGCATTTCCTGCGCCCGCCTTGTCATTGTGGCAAATGCCCAAAGAAGCAGTAACGGCAGTATGATTATTCCAGCCAGCATCAACAAAGCGGGAGAACTCGTGACATCACTAAATGAGGAGATACTCGAAATTTGGGTGCCAAATTGCTGATATCCAAAAAATCCGCTGGCACCAATCCACATGATACCCAGGATTATTGAAATCCAGCTGGTGGTTGATTTTGGTTTTTTCTGCAATGCATAGACCAAATCAGATATAGTATCGCGACGGTCGTCATTGGCAGCTGGCACCGGTTCACTTGTACCAGCCAAATCTGCCGGGATTTGTGGCGTTGTACCGTCACGAAGGTCAGCAACACTAGATGAGCCCGAAAGGGGGACTGACGAATCTTTCAAAGCCACATTAGATTTTCCAGCATCAACTTCGCTGGCTACCTGGTTCAGAACACTGGAGAGGGTTGCATTGCTTTCCTTACCGATTTCGCCTTGCGGTAATTCGCCATCGGGAAAAATATCGACATCGCTAATGTTTTCCGGGCCATTGTTTTCCGGCGCTACACTTCCATTGGTCAGCTGATTGTCATCACGCAAATCATTGGCAACCGTTGCAAGCTTTTGCTCCAGTTCATCCAAATCGATTTCACTGTCACTGATCTCAATTGGTTGTTCTTGCTTGTCCGACTTCAACAGGCTCTTTTTTGGTGTACGTTTTTTGGTGCTGCTTTTTGCATCATCGGCATCGCCAAAATCTATATTCAGCGCATCTTCAACTGCCTGCAATGCGGCTTTGTCTTCTTTGTTCTTTTTTCTGGGCTTCAAAGCCATGGCCTCGCCTCACGCTTTAACTTAACTCAACAATAATTTTCCAGTTTTCCCAAATCATGCGCAACACATATTTTGAGCGGCTGGAGAAACAATAAACATAAAATAGTGAAAATGGGGTATTTGTGTGTAGGCTTAACAGGGCTAATTGCCCAAACTGCTTACATATCCCCTTTTTATCACTCGTCCATCGCCGCCGCTTTGTTAATGGCACAGATACAGGCCATCGACAAGAAAATCAGACCCCAAAAAATCAAAAAAGTAAATTTAAGGTTAAAATATGTCGAAATTGTTTTAACGCCTTGTTTTTCTCTTTACGCTAGGGTGCTGCCTTAGGGTAATAAACACACAGGTGCCGGCGGTGAAAACTCAATTTAATGCAATTAATTGCGAGGCTGATGCAGTGCATGAAACTGTTGATAAGTCGCCAGTTACGGTGCTGGATCATGAGCATCTTATGCGTCAAACAATGGGTGATGAAAAACTGCAGCACGAAGTTCTGTTTTTGTTTATGGCACAGTGCAAAGAATGCGATCAATTGTTGAAAAAACAAATAAGCGCTAAACAAATGAGTGAAACTGCCCACCAGATAAACGGGTGTGCCAGATCGATTGGGGCCTGGGAACTTGCCAGCGCAGCAAAGAAGCTTGAATTGAACCCGAAAGATGCAACTTTACTGCCACCTTTGCACCGCCAAATTCAGCGGGTTATAAAATATATTCAAAAAATGACCTGAAATCATTGCCGCAAAACTACCGATAATTATGCAAAAATCGGTAAATTTGTTGTAATCGCGACACAATATTTTTGTCCAATATCTTGACATAGGGCGCAAGATGGCTAAATGCGCGGTTAGTTGACTTTCTTTAACGGACCGCTTGGGACCGTATACAGCCACACGGGGCATAATTCTTTCATGACCAAAATTACATTCATCACCCATGATGGCTCATCCCATGAGGTGGAAGCGCAAAACGGCTCTACGGTGATGGAAAATGCCATCAAAAACTCTGTACCTGGAATTGAAGCTGAATGCGGGGGTGCTTGCGCCTGCGCCACTTGTCATGTGTACGTGGATGAAAACTGGAAAGACATCGTGGGTGAACCTGAGGTAATGGAAGAGGATATGCTCGATTTTGCCTGGGAAATGAAACCCAATTCGCGTTTATGCTGTCAGATCAAGGTGAGTGATGAACTTGATGGCCTTGTTGTGCGTATCCCGGAAAAACAAGGCTGATATAATTCGCGACGATCAGCAAACATGATGTTTTGCGAATGTATAAAACGCGGTCAGCGAATCCCTTATCCTTTATTTTTTTCGTAATCCGAGCTGTTTCGAATCACAGGCTCCAATAACCTAATAAATCAATACCAAAAATTTGCCTTCAGGCGACAAAAAGCATCAAAACGTTGATTCAATGGTATTATTTGGCGGAATTATTTTTCCCCGTTATCCCCACTGTTATACTATATCTGGTGTTTTTGATTTTATTTATATCTATACCTTGACGTATTTTTCCGAGTCAGACTAGGTTCATCGCGTTGGTTGAGTTAGTAGGGCTGATTTCAGGCAGTAAAATCATATTGCTGGGTATTCCAAAAAATAATTAGCGACGCATTGTTGCGGAATTATATTCAGGAAAGCCGAAAACATGTGATTATTTTGCAGGCGAACGGAGTTTTTCTGTTTGCTTTGGATAACTGTCGGATATCCGATATTTTATGTTGCGTAGCGTCACTTTATGTTGTGAAAACAGGCCTGCCTGTCAGCACGTTTTGTAAGAGGTGATAGGCAAATATCTGATTTTCAGTTTTTTGATAATATGTTTGTTAACACTATATTTAGTGTTTGCGATAATTGTATCAACAATATATAGTAGTGATTGGCGCTCAGAATCGCCATCAGGAATGGGGCGATCCATTGATTGAAACGATCTGACACCAAAATTACAATTTCAAGCCTTAACAGGGGCGTTAGACGGATTGTGGATCCGCGAGTCGGGGATTTGCCTGGTAACAGGTGAATTTCGGTGACCGGCAGGGGTTTGTATTGGGTTGAAGAGAGTTGAGTAAATAGAGCGGTCGGATGAAAAACCTTTGATGGCAGCAGGCATTTCAAACAGAAATGCAAATGCGGCAAAAATCGAGGGACATCGGGTATGATAAACAAGATTGAAGGGAATAATGACCATGCGCATAGAGCGGCGCTACACTAAAGAGGGACAATCCCCCTACGCATCACTGGAATTTCGCAAAGCGATTAGCGAAATCAAAAACCCCGACGGGACAATCGTTTTTCGTCAGGAAGATATTCAGGTACCCAAGGCCTGGAGCCAGGTGGCAACCGACATAATTGCACAGAAATATTTCCGCAAAGCCGGTGTGCCCGCAAAACTCAAGAAGCACGAGGAAAATTCCATTCCCTCCTGGTTGTGGAAATCGCAGGCCGACAAAAAAGCGCTGGCCAAACTACCGCAAGAGCAACGTTACGGTTCCGAAACCGATAGTCGCCAGGTATTTGACCGGCTGGCCGGCACCTGGACTTACTGGGGCTGGAAGGGCGGTTATTTCGATGCCGAAAAAGATGCACGGGCATTTTTTGATGAACTGTGTTTCATGCTGGCCAATCAGATGGTGGCACCCAATTCACCCCAGTGGTTCAACACCGGCCTTAACTGGGCCTATGGTATAGATGGACCAGCCCAGGGCCATCATTATGTTGATTTTCAAAGTGGCAAACTGACCAAGTCCAAATCTTCCTACGAACATCCCCAGCCTCATGCCTGTTTCATCCAGTCAGTTGACGATGACCTGGTCAATGAAAACGGTATTATGGATTTGTGGGTACGCGAAGCGCGGCTGTTTAAATATGGTTCAGGCACTGGTTCCAACTTTTCCAAGCTGCGCGGTTCAGGTGAAAACCTTTCGGGCGGCGGCAAATCGTCTGGCCTGATGAGCTTTCTCAAAATCGGAGACCGGGCAGCAGGCGCCATCAAATCCGGCGGTACAACAAGGCGTGCTGCCAAAATGGTGGTGATTGATATCGACCACCCCGATATCGAAGAATATATTGGCTGGAAGGTCAAAGAAGAGCAAAAAGTGGCAGCGATTGTCACCGGCTCGATCACCATCTCCAAACACATGAAAGGTATCATGAAGGCCTGCATCAATTGCGAAGGCGAGGGCGATGATTGTTTTGATCCAAAGAAAAATACCGCGCTTAAACGCGAAGTGCGTGCAGCCAAAAAGTCTGCCGTGCCGGAAAATTACATCAAACGCGTTATCCAGTTGGCCACTCAGGGTTATGTAGACATTGAATTTCCTGTCTATAATACCGACTGGGATTCTGAAGCCTATCTGACGGTTTCGGGGCAAAATTCAAACAATTCAGTGCGGGTAACCGACGATTTTCTCAGTGCTGTGGAAGAAGATAGAAACTGGGACCTTATCGGCCGCATCAAAGGCGATGTGGTTAAAACCCTCAAAGCACGCGAATTATGGGATCAGGTTGGAAATGCCGCCTGGGCATCCGCAGATCCGGGCATCCAGTACCACACAACGATCAATGACTGGCACACCTGTCCTGCATCTGGTGAAATTCAAGCCTCAAACCCGTGTTCGGAATATATGTTTCTGGATGATACGGCCTGCAACCTGGCTTCGCTTAATCTTCTGCAGTTTCGCCACGGTGCTGACATCGGCGAAAAACGTGCATTTGATGTTGAAAGCTTTGAACATGCAACGCACCTGTGGATGATTGTGCTGGAAATCTCGGTGTTGATGGCACAGTTCCCCTCGCGCCAGATTGCACAATTGTCTTATGACTACCGCACCACCGGCCTGGGTTTTGCCAATATTGGCGGCCTGCTGATGACCTCTGGTTATTCTTATGATTCAGACGAAGGCCGAGCCATTTGCGGAGCAATTTCCGCCATCATGACCGGTGTTTGTTATGCAACTTCAGCCCAAATGGCAAAAGAGCAGGGGCCTTTCCCCGGCTATCAACCCAATGCAAAAGCCATGGCCCGTGTTATGCGCAACCACCAGCGTGCCGCCCATGGCAAGGCTGAGGGTTATGATAAACTGTCAATCAATCCGGTGCCGCTCGATCATGCCTCATGTCCAGACAAGAAGATGATCACCCATGCCAAAGCAGCCTGGGACAAGGCCGTTGAACTGGGTGACAAACACGGATACCGCAACGCGCAAACCACCGTGGTTGCCCCCACCGGTACGATAGGTTTGGTGATGGATTGCGATACCACCGGTATCGAGCCGGATTTTGCCCTGGTGAAATTTAAGAAACTTGCCGGAGGCGGGTATTTCAAGATTATCAATCGTGCCGTACCCGAAGCACTCAGCGTGCTTGGTTACCAGGAGGCGCAGATCAAGGAGATCATCGATTATGCACTTGGTCACGGCACGCTAAAAACCGCACCGGGTATTAATCATGAAGCATTGAAAGCCAAAGGCTTTAGCGATGAAGTGATTGAAAAAGTTGAAGAAGGACTGACCTCTGCTTTTGATGTCAAATTTGTTTTCAACCAGTTTACCCTGGGCGAGGATTTTTGCAGAAATGTACTCAAGTTGAATGACGAGCAATTGTCAGACTTCACCTTTGACGTACTGGCTGCAATTGGTTTTTCTAAAAACCAGATCGAACAGGCAAACATATATTGCTGCGGCGCGATGACACTGGAGGGTGCACCGGGCCTTAAAGATACTGATCTGTCGGTATTTGATTGTGCCAATCCGTGCGGCAAAATCGGCAAACGCGCGCTTTCTGTAGAAAGTCACATCAAAATGATGGCCGCCTGCCAGCCGTTTATTTCGGGTGCGATTTCCAAAACCATCAATATGCCCAATGACGCTACGGTCGAAGAATGCAAGGACGCCTATATGTTGTCCTGGAAAATGGCCCTTAAAGCCAATGCATTATACCGCGATGGTTCAAAACTCTCCCAGCCGCTTAATGCTTCGCTGATTGATGATAATGAGGAAGAGGATGCAACTGAAGAATTGCTTGAAAAAGCAACAGCAGCGCGCATACCACTGATCACCGAAAAAATCGTCGAACGTGTCGTTGAAACCATTATGCGCGACCGCGAAAAACTGCCTACCCGACGAAAAGGCTATACGCAAAAAGCTGTGGTTGGCGGTCACAAGGTTTATATCCGTACCGGAGAATATGATGATGGCCGTCTGGGTGAAATCTTTATCGATATGCATAAGGAAGGCGCTGCCTTTGGTGCAATGATGAATAATTTCGCCATCTCCATTTCCCTTGGCCTCCAATATGGTGTTCCGCTGGAAGAGTATGTGGAAGCATTTACTTTCACCAAGTTTGAACCAGCCGGCATGGTGCAGGGCAATGATGCCATTAAAAATGCCACTTCCATTCTGGATTATGTGTTCCGTGAACTGGCAGTCTCATATATGGGCCGTCACGATCTGGCCCATGTGGATACGTCAAATTTCTCCAACACTGCGTTGGGCAAAGGCGTTAAAGAGGGCAGCGCTCAGGTGATATCTTCCGGTCTTACCCGTGGCAGCAAGCTGACGGTTGTCAGCGCCATTGGTGAACCGAAAGGCAGTGCCAATCCAGCTACCCCAACCACCCCGATACCGGTAACGGCTATTGCGGGTGCATCTGGTGCTTTGGGAGCAAAGGTTACCGCGATTGCTGCTAATCTGAATGAAGAACCCACCGCATTCAAACGCGACCTTGACCCGCAAACGGCACCAACCGCTCAACCCGAAGAACCAAGTGTGGAAGTGACCAAGGAAGTCGTTACCAATAACCCCTTCAAGAACGAAGCGCGCGCGCGCGCTGTGATGCAGGGCTATACCGGTAACTCCTGCGAAGAATGCGGAAACTTCACCATGGTGCGCAATGGGACGTGCGAAAAGTGCGATACCTGTGGCGGGACCAGCGGGTGCAGTTGAGGGAAACAGGTATAATATCTTTTCAGCATATGGGAAAGTAAAGAGGCATTACTTCCAATCTCCACCCTTGCGGGTGAGGTTGGAAGCGGGGCAGGGGTCTATGCGCAGAATTCATTAAAATAATATAAGACACAATCCGGCCTTTGACATATATTAGCGCTCAATTCCCAATTGAAAGCCAGCCCCATGAATGATGCATCGGCCACCTCACAATCTATTCCCAAACAAATGAATGCAATGTTATTGCGCCATGATGGTTATTCGAACAGCCAGGAAGGGCCATCGATTGAGACGCTGGAGCCTTATCTGGAGTACCGCAAAACCGATGTACCCCAACCGGGCGAGAAACAGGTATTAATTCGGGTAATCCTAGGCAATATCAATCCTTCAGACTTGCATTTTATCAAAGGTGAATATGGTCAGCCACGCCGAGCAGGTGTTGCCGGTGGCTTTGAGGGTGTGGGCGAAGTCGTTGCAGCGGGCAGGGGTGGTGAAGCACTGATTGGCAAGCGGGTAGCCTTTTATGTTGTAGCCAGTGGCAGTGGCGCCTGGGCGCAATATGCACTCACCGATGTTACCAGCTGTATTCCATTGCGTAGTGATCTGCGCGATGAAGATGCCGCTACATTGTTTATCAATCCACTCACTGCCATTGCGATGTTTGATGAAGTAAAAAAATCAAACAGCAAAACATTTATCATGACAGCGGCAGCCAGCCAATTGTGCAAACTGATGGCTGGACTGGCAAAAGATGAAGGTTATGAACCTATTTCGATTGTTCGACGAGATGAACATATTGATGCCCTGAAAGCCTATGGCAGCACCCATGTGCTGAACGTCAATGATGAAAAATTTGCTAGTCAGGCTACTGCACTGCTGCGTCAGGAAAAACCACGGGTTTTGCTGGATGCAGTGGGAGATCAAATCAGTGCAAAACTGTTTGAGGCCATGCCTAACCGGGCGCGCTGGCTGATTTACGGCAAACTGTCAAAAGAAACTCCGCGCCTTGATCAGATAGGGCAAATGATTTTTATGGACAAAATAATTGAAGGTTTCTGGCTGGTGAAGTGGATACGAAATACACCAGCCAAAGAACAGATGTTGGCCATTGCCCGGGTTCAGGAACTATTCGCCACGGGCAAGTGGAAAACTGATATCAGTGCTATTGTTCCATTGGCCACGGCATTCGAAGATTTGCCCAATGCTTTGTCAGGAATGAACAAAGGAAAGGTGATGATCAAACCCTGAGGGCGGCTTTATAATTCATATGCCGGGATATCGATCATACCATCGTCAGACTTCGGATCGAGGGCAAAATCAACCGTGTGTTTAACCTGTTTGGATTTGTGAAATCCCAACTCGCGCCAGACAAACGCAAGGGCAGCTTTTGGATATACCATAGGACCATGGATTGATTGGGAAAGGTTTTGCATGCCAAAACTGCGCCGCAATATACCATTGGCATAATTGACCGCATAGTTTTTACGAATATCATTGGTATAATGTTCAGTGGTCACCGAGATATTCAGGCAGTCCAGGTTTTCAACACGATGGGGACTATTCAATGGCCAGTTGATTGTTTCGCCGGGTTTAAGAATATAAACGCTGGCACCCTCATCCATCTCGTGGTTATAAGGAATTTCCTCATCCGTTTCCTTCAGTATAATAGTTTCGAACGAACGCTGATCCATATACGGTTTTCCGGTGGGATAAACAAAAACCCGCTTTTCACCCTCAAGCTGCCACAAAGACTGTCCGGGAATGTCGCAATGATACAATACCTGCACCAGAGGTGAAGAAATCAGGATGCCCATTTTCCGTTTAAACGTATGTGATCCCGGCATGTTTTCCTGAAATTCTGAAAACATCTGGTCAAGCAGCTTTTGATAACGCGTATCGAATTCCTCCACTGCACGTAAATTTAACCACATGCGTCCGGTTTCAATCGAGGCAATTACCTCTTCCCCGCAAACATCACGAACAACCCCCTGGCGCCATTCCGGGTTTTCCGGATCATATCCCATGGTATTCAAGGTGTAGTTGGAAGAGGGACATTTATCGATCAACTCTGCCAGGGCCGATTTCGTAAACAATCCTGAATCAGCCAACCGGTGATGCAACAGGAGGTTCTGCTTCCCATAAATTTCTGCGTGCTGGGGTTTCCAGTCAGATATGATGCTATTGTTCATTTGTTTTCTCCAATTGTCTATCACCCGATTAAAACAACATTCTTTTTGATTTTGCAGCCAATACAGGCTGCACAAATGTACTATTATTTCGCATATGCAGAAATGTCGGCTATGCCATTGTCTGCATTTGGGTCGAGAGTAAAATCGATCATGCGTTTAACCTGTTTTGATTTGTTCAAATTCAATTTGCGCCAAACCAACGCCAAAGCGGCTTTGGGATAGACCATTGGGCCGTTGATTGATGGGGCCAGGTTGTTCATACCAAACACTCTGCGCAACACTCCATTTGCATAATTGACAGCAAATGATTTGCGAATGTCACTGGTATAATGCTCAGTGGTAACCGAAATATTCAGGCAATCCATATTTTCAACCCTGTGAGGGCAGTTGAGCGGCCAGTGAACCATTTCACCGGGTTCCAACTCGTAAACAGTCGCACCCTCATCCAGTTTTGAATGATAGGGAATCTCTTCTTCGGTTTCTCCAAGGATAATACCCTCAAGCGATTTCTGACTCATGTAGGGTTCGCCGGCCGGGTAAACATATACGCGTTTTTCACCTTCAAGCTGCCACAGGGACTGGCCTGGAATATCAGCATGATAAAACACCTGAACCAGAGGAGAAGAAACCAGAATTCCCATCTTGGTTTTGAAACTATCAAATCCAGGAACATTGGATTCAAACTCAGAAAATAGTTTATCCAATAGATGTTTATAGCGTATATCAACGCTCTCAACTGCACGCATATTCAGCCACATGCGGCCGCGTTCGATTGAAGAAATTACATCCTTGCCCGATACCCCGCGAACAATTCCTTCACGCCATTGGGGGTTTTCGTGATCATAACCCATCGTATTTAGATTGTAATTTTGTGCCGGGCATTTATCGATCAACTCAGCCAGGGCTTCACGGGTAAACAAACCCGTCTCATTCAGTCGGTGATGCAGCAACAGATTTTCCTTGCTGAAATTCTCTGCATACCGGGGTTCCCAATCTGCTATAACTGAGTTTTCCATAACATTTAGCTCCTATCTTTTTGCAGTTGCGTTTGTTGAAGTGTGGTTGAATTGTTGTCGCGACCAACAACCGGCAAAGCATCTGGAATATCCGTCAGCACCCAAAGACCGGTTAGTTTTTTGGCTAGTATTGTCAGTACGATCGCCCGTAAAGCGAAGGTGATTGTTGTTGCTATTGCTGCCCCCAGGATTCCATATTGGGGAATGAGGAGGATAGATAAGATAATATTGAACGCCAGTCCGCCCGCTGAAACGGCAAGATTTGCTATCTGATGACCCATGACAATCAACAAATCAGAAGCCTGGCCCACAGAAGCGCGAATGGTAAAACCTATTCCCAACACAACCATCACAGAATAGCCTGACACAAATTCCGGTCCAAACAGGTAAAGCAGCGGATAGCCTGCAGCAACGGTTATAGCGACCGCCGGGATCGTCAGCCAAAACGTCCAACGCGTTGCGCTCGTAATTCGTTTTTGCAGTTCTTTTCTATCGCGCATGGCATTGGCCAACGAAAATTCCCGCACGGATACCAGCATAAATGCGTACTGGATAAAGGATGCCAGCGACATAGAGCGCTGGGCGGCAAAATATACTGCGACTTCAGGAGCTGGAACTAAAAAGGCCAGGATAATAATATCTGACCAGATATAAAGTTCATCAACACCGGTTGCCAGAATCAAGGGCAGGGTGGATGTTACCCAGAATTTCTTAGGCTTGCTGGCCTTGATATCGCCAAACATCTTTTTCAGACGTGAGCGGATAATTAGAGACTGAGCGATAACAATCGCGACAGTCACCAAAATAGCCACACCCAATACCATAGCTGCATCGGGGGTGTAACCAAGTCTAAATGCAATCAGAATACCACCCGCAATTAGCGTTGGACGCAGCACATAGCCCGGTATGATGGTCAGCAGATACCAGCCAAAAGCCCGTGACACACCCTCCAGATATAATTCAAGTGCCATTACCGGCAATCCAATGGCCAGAACCATGATTGGCACCAGGTAACTTGGAGACACACTCTCGCTAAAAAACCACAATCCGGTTAAGGCGGCCAACCCGACAAATGTCGCGCCAATGGTTGAAAACAAATATCCTGTTTTGATAAAGCCCAGCGCCCAGTGAGACTGGTTACGCTCACAATAGCGCGGTATGAACCTCAGGCTTGATTCTGCAAAGCCAAATGTTGCAACGGTGTTTGCTACAATCAGCCAGGTCCACAAGGTGACATAGATGCCATATTCATCCAACGCCAGTGAACGGGCCAAAAACACCTGGACACCATAGGCGAGTGCCGCCGCAAGAATTCGCACAACCAAAGCTGTCGCTGCATCCGCGAGATTTTTCCGCGTTTGCAACAATTCAGTAATGCGACCAACTGTATTGAATATCAGTTTCAACTTGTCTGCTTCCGGTTTATCAGGTCTGGTGTTGTTTATTGATGGCAATTGTATCGGCATTCGCCGCCAGGGAAGGGGTGTGTGCTACCCTCTTAAATTCCTTGTCGCTGATGCCCAGAATATTTAATAATTTTGAACGGTTTTTTGCCGTCAACTTGTTGAACAATAACCGGGCCATCGGCTTGAGATGCGCTTTCCAGAACATGCAATAAATAAATCCGCGCGTGGATATTGGTACGCTGCGGCTTTCAAGCATATCCATGGTGTTGGTCAATGCTGATTTATATTCTGCAGGGTCACCTAAAAAATCAAATTTTTTCAGCCCGGCTTTTTTAGCCCAGACTTGAGCCTCTTCTATTTGAATTTTACCCGGAGACAAATGCCGGTGGTTCCATTCAAATGCGCCCAGATAGCTATAGTAATGGCCTTCCAGACACATGCCAATTTCTATGCCAATTGGCTTGTCATCCAAACTAAGAACACCAATGACAGCACCATTGGGTGAGCCATCGCCGGCATTGACGTTTCCAGAAAGTTTTGAAAGAAATTTTCTTGTATCATCTTTGGATAACACATCGGCGCGCCGGCCTGTTTCATGCAGCCAGATTTGTTTCCATTCCAGTGCAGTCGAAACCAGTTTAATGTATTCGCTACTGCCGCCAAAATGGGTTTTGTATTCCAGCCTGCCTAATTTGGTGAGCTTATTTCGACGCTGGTTGCGTTGTTTGCGCTGATTTTTACTAAGGGAACTGTGATAATCTTCCCAATTTTCAAACGCATCCAGATCAAGAATTGAGGCGTGCCGGTCAGATTTTTCTATCACACCATTGCCATCGATAATCTGGCGCAAAAGAGAAGTTTTTGGATATTGGTCAAATATCACCGCATCAACATCAGTGCTGGATTTGATATGTTTCCAAACTCGCTTACCAATTTCCGGAGAGAGCAGTTTTCGATTGCAGATAATGTTGCCATATTGACCGTGCGGCTCACTCAAAAATGTCAAATTGCGAATGCCTGCGCGTGAATGGACAATCATCATTGGCCAAACCATGATCAGTTCGCCGTTTCGTCGCAAAGCATAAATCTTTATGTGCGGGCCTGTTTTATTGTCAGCAGAAAATTCCTGGCACCATGTGTTGCACCAGTCAAAACTTTGAAAATAGATGAATGGCTCGCCACTGGATTGCTCCAAATGCTCCCACTCGGATTGGATATCAGCCATTTGTCCGATGTTGGTCAGACAATCCAGAACGTATTGATTGCCCTCATCAAGAAAGCTTGTTGCCGGTGTGTCGCCCTGGCCATATTGCAATGGTATTGTGCGATGGTTTTCAGAAATTGTTGACACTGTACAGCTCATTCCTAGACTAACCCGATAAGGAATAATCAAAATCCGCCACTAAAGCCCTCGGATTGGAGTAATCGAATTATGCTGGTTCAATTCGAAAATTCCGCAATTATTCCCACAGCAGCCATAGCTTGAAATGGCTTTAAATGGGTTAAAGGCATCAAGCTATTTATGATTAAGGTTAAGCTGAGGTTGGAGATTACTGTTGAATCTTCAACAGGTAGTAACCTGCCGTTAACTGCTTTTTCGCAGTATTTTACAAACAACAGACATGGGTTCAGTGAGTTTTTAAATCAGATGAATATGGTCTGGGTTTCGCGGGCAATGCCGCTTCCAGGCAGGCTTTTGGCAATATGTTTTTCAAATCGATCCAGATCGCTATCATTTCGAAACGGCATATGATGAAAAGCAAAGTATTGTTTTACCTTTGCCAGTTTTGCCAGCCTCAATCCCTCCTGCCAGGTGGAATGGCCATAACCTACAAAGTCGGGCAGTTCTTCATCTGTCAGGCTGGCGTCATAAACAAACACTTCCGCGCCAGATATAAAATCAACAATCAACTGATTGGTTTTTCCTGGTGTATGTTCGGTATCAGTCACATAGGCAAATGAACGTCCGTCATAGTTTATTCTATAAGCAGTTGCTCCACCTGGATGAACCAAAGGGATGGTTTCAACCCTGATTTCATCACTGATCTGGATCGTCTCCTTTTCCTTCAAAAGGTGGTAATTTGTTTTTTCACCAAAAATATCCGGTCCTACCGGAAAATAGGGCCGCCTCATAAACCCTTCAACCGCCTTTTTGGTGTCACTGGATCCGTCAAGTTTTCCACACCAGATATCAACGGTGATATCCTTCGAGAACAACGGCGAGAAAAACGGAATTCCCTCGATATGATCATAGTGAGCGTGGCTCAGCAGCAAATGCAGATTTTTATGTTTGTTTTCAGAAACAATCTTGCTACCCAGCAGTCGAATGCCCGTGCCCGCATCGCAAATAATTGTTTGCTCACCACACCTGACTTCAATACACACCGTATTTCCGCCAGCCCTGTTGCATTGCGCATCAGGAGTTGCAAGCGTCCCGCGCGTTCCCCAGAATGTAATGGAAAATTCCTTTTGGGTACTTTTACTCAACTTCAAATGCCTTTAAGGGTGTGGTTTCAGATAGGTGGTTTATGCAGATTTCAACTGTTCCAGATCTCTACGGGTTTGTGATAATTCAGCAGTTGTATTGCTCAATCTTGATGCCAGTTCACGCATGACTTCAATTCCAAGCTCAGGAAAATCGCGAATAAGCCCCAGAAAATGCTCCTTTTTGATTTTCAGCACCTCCAACTTGGTTTTTGCCCGAACTGTAGCAGTGCGCGGCACATCGCACAAAATCGCAATTTCACCAATAAAAGCATTGTCTTTAAATTCCGCGACAGGAATTTCCCCATCTTCTGTCTCAACGATAATATCGGCGGAACCGTTGACAATAACATAAGCAGCGTCCCCGACTTCCCCTTGACGAAACAGGTTTTGCCCTTCGTCATAATCTATGCGTTCCGATGCAAAAGCCAACAGTTTAAGTTTAGCTGGATCTATACCCGCAAACAAAGGAATTCTACGCAGTATTTCAACATCTTCAGTTAACGTTGCCATCTTTTTTCCTTTCGCGCCGACTATACTAAACCCATTTTCAGTTCAAACGCCATTATCGCGCTCAAGTTACCAGAAGTGATTGATATGAATCATCTTTCTCGAGCAAAATCTGTGGAGTATCGTCGGCTACGAGTACGCCATTTTCAAATACTAAAACACGTTCAAAGGCTTCAGACAATTTTGGATTCATCGGCACCCATATGACACCGAATGGGTGAGTGGGGTCTTTTGCCATTTCCAGCACAGCTTCCAACAAGTGTTTCTGGCTTTTTGCATCAAGCGTATTAAGGGCCTGATTAACGATCAAAATATCGGGCTGCTTTAGCAGTGAGCGTGCAAGATGAAGTTTTTGCCTTTGGGTTTCTGACAGACGTTTGCCGCCGGTGCCAACATTGAAATCAAGACCAACGCGAAAAATATCGTCGGTTAATTCAAGTTCCGCCATTAGTGCGGTAATTGCTTCAAATACCCGTTCTGGCCCTTTGGCCACGTTGGAAGCCAGGCGGCCAAGCAAGATATTGTCAATAACGGAGGCGGCGGGATTATACTGTTCAGGGTCATAAAATGCGATGGGCGATGTTTCCAGGTCAGATAATGCGTGGCGTAAGATTTTTCTGGTTTCCACTATCTTTTCTTTTAGTTCATCACTCAGCAAACCAAGTCTGTTCTTGGTCTCGGTATAAGCAAAGGGCAGGCGCAATATCAATTCCTGATCGTCCTCAGTTGCGCTATCAAGACCACCTTCTCCTATACGAGCCAGAGCAGTTCGATATTCTGGCAAATCATCCGCTTCCATGAAATTCAACTGGTCAAAAAACGGGTTGTCAGCAGATAAATCGCCAAACAATTCAACCGTTGTCGCTGCCACTTCCTTACCCATCGCAAACAGTGTTTCATCTAACCCCTGTTTTGGCAGGACTGTGCGAACAAGCTTATTGGAAGCAAGGCGTTAAGAGCAGAATGCCGGTGCAATTGACGGACAAAA
>JAKISV010000017.1 GCA_021648425.1 Rhizobiaceae bacterium | reverse complement strand
TCACCGATTTCAATTATGATTAGGGAGCCGCGGGTTTTATTGATAATTCCTTCTCGCTCCAGCGAATTTAACTCCCGTGAAACAACCTCACGCCGACTGCCGATACGATCTGCCAACTCTCTTTGAATTGGCGGCGGACTGATGGAGCGTTGTCCTTCATGGCCGGGTCGCGGTTTGGAAAGGCGCATCAGCTCAGAATAAAGGCGGTGTTTTGCCTGTAGAAATGAGTGTTCAGCCAGGCGCAGATTAAGAAAACGAATTCGCTGGGTTAAAACCCGCAACACTTTGCAGTTAACAATGGAATCATTTTCAAGAATTTCCATAAATATTTTTTGCGGCATGATGCAAATACGGGTGCGGGTTAATGTGGTTATATTTGCCGAGCGAGTTTCACTGTCTATGGCAGATATTTCCCCGAAAAATTCACCGGTGCTCATTTCATCCAATATGACTTCTTTTCCAACCGCAATGCGGTGAATAATTCTAACGGACCCTGAAAGAATAAAACGAACATCGGTGGTTTCATCCTCCACATCAATCACCAGTTCATATTCATCATAGTCTTTCCAGAAACAGTTTCGCGCGTAGCGTTCCCCATCTGCAGGAGCAATGTCTGCGAAAAGGGGTATAATATCGATGGATTGCATTTGGTGATGACCCAATAAAAGCGGTGAAAATAAAAGGTTCTGCACAAATATATAGTGGTAAATTCTAACTTAATTTGAGCTAAAAAGAAAGTTAGCGCGATTCGAGTGCAAATTTGATTTTTAAGATTATTGTTTTGTTTACAATTTGAAAAGTATTTAATGACAATCTATGCACGGGGATTAGCGGGATAATCAACAATTGTGGGGGTAGATGAATTTCCGTCACCGAATAAACAAAAATGATTCGGGAGAATTGTTACCGCTGAAGATATATACTTCAGTTGTACAATCTCTTTATGCTGACCAGGCAGCGCTTGTAGTCGGGGCTCTCAGCACGGCTATAGCCGCGTCAATTTTGTATGCAAAAACAGCTGATATTTTTCATTTGATATTTGCGATAATATTAGGTCTGCTCAACGCAAAGCGCATTCTTGATAGTCGAAAATTCCAAGATAACTGGGAAGATATTCGTAAATCCCGTTCTTTGTTGAAGGTTTGGGAGCGAAAATACCTGATTATTGGATCCACGTGTGGTGCGATTCTTGGATCCTGGAGTTTTGTAACTTCCGCATTGTCGACAGATGAATTTGCCTTACTTGTAACTATATCAGTAACACTGGCAAATTTTGTCGGCATTTCCGGGCGTAATTTTGGATCTGAAAAAGTGGTAGCCTATCAACTGTTATGGACTGCGATACCGTTGGTGTTGGGTTCATTTCTTTTCGGGGATATCTATCACATACTATTCGGGGCCCTTTTAATTCCATTTTTTGTTGGAATAAAATTAATGGCCGGGCGATTGAGGAATATTCTGCTCAACGCCACCATGACCGCAAATGAGAACAAGCTTATCGCCAATCGGTTTGATGCGGCGATGAATAATATTTCGCACGGAATAGCGATGATCAATGATGATAGAAAATTTGTTGTTGTAAATGAGAAATTTGCTGATTTGGCTGGTGTACAAGGCCATGAACTAATCGACAAAAAATTGAAGGATATCGAAGGTAGTGAAATAACGCTTTATGGTGATAGCAGTCAAAAAAGGAAAATTTTTGTTGATATTGCAGGGTGTTTTTCAGATGGCCAAACAAGGCAAAAAACCTATGTGCTGAATGATAAAAGGATTATAGAATTCAACTATTACCCCATGAAAGACGGGGGAGTGATATTGTTGGAAGATGTATCTTTGCGGGTGGCTTCGGAGGCGGAAATACGCATACTTGCCAAATTTGACCCGTTAACCCATTTGCCCAACCGTCGATTTTTCATGGAAGAAATCAAACGCCTGCTTATTGATAATGGCGAATTGAAACCCTGTTCGCTGTATTTTATTGATTTGGATAAATTCAAGGAAACCAACGATTCACTTGGCCATACAACCGGTGACAAGCTACTTAATACCATTGCTATTCGCCTGAAGGCAGTGTTGGTTCCCGGCTCTTTGATTTGTCGTTTTGGCGGCGATGAATTTGTGGTTGTTGTGCCGGAATTGTGCGACAAAAGAGAATGCGGCCGGTTTGCTGCAAGGCTGATTGAAGAAATATCCAAACCACTGTTGCTGGATGGGCATGAGATCAATGTGGGTGCCACGGTCGGGGTTTCGATTAGCCCGATCGATGCAAAAGACCCGGATTTATTGCTTAAATATTCGGATGCCGCCTTATATAAGGCAAAAACCATCAAGCGTGGAACCTACGCATTTTATTCCACAGAACTTGGCCAATCCATCAAGAACAAGAGGCAGCTGGAAATTGATTTAAGAAATGCTATCGATCGCAATCAGTTCCAAATCAACTATCAGCCACTGGTAAATGTCAAAGAAAACAAGATTTATACCTGCGAAGCATTATTGCGCTGGAATCATCCGGACTGGGGCTGGGTGCCGCCGGATAAATTCATCCCTATTGCAGAAGACATAGGGTTTATTATTCGCCTTGGAGAATATGTCCTTGAGAATGCAGCGCTGCAATGTCTCAAATGGCCAAAACATATGGGTGTGGCGGTGAATGTTTCTTCAGTGCAGTTTCAACAATCGGATATGGCCGGCACCATTGATCGAATCTTGAAAAAAACAGGATTGGAACCACACCGGCTGGAAGTGGAAATAACAGAATCTTTAATGCTGGAAAACATCGAAACGACAAATAAGACACTGCTACAGCTATCAGAACTAGGCGTAAAAATATCATTGGATGATTTTGGCACCGGATTTTCCAGCTTGAGTTATTTGCATACTTTGCCTTTGGATAAGGTAAAAATTGATCGTTCTTTTATCGAGGATATTCACACTGACAAAAAGTCGCTTGTATTATTGGAGGGGATCACGAAACTCAGCCACAGTCTTGGATTGAAAGTTGTGATCGAAGGAGTTGAAACCATCGATCAGCTGGAGCTGTTGCAGAAACGTATTCATGTGGATGAGGTGCAGGGTTATTTATTCGGCAGAGCACTTCCAGCGGAAAACCTGATTATGTTATTGAATGGCAATGCGTCTTTATATGCAGCCGAGCGGTCAGATGACAAAAAGCTGGCGGTTGGATAAGAGTGAATTGAAAGCAAGCACGCTCGACTTCAGCAAAAACAGCTCAATAAATATCGTTTTTATCCGGTTTTACTGTAAATTCAGGAGCCAGGACAGCCATATTCAGGCTTCAATAATTAACCATAACTTTACCTAATTGGTAAAAATCAATCCTAAAAATTAACTTTTTCTTTACACTTTCTTCTCAGTTGCTAGGCTCGTTGCAATATTGTGTGTGGTTTTGTTACGGGGTAGTGTTATGGCAACAAGTGTCAAAAGAGAGCGATTGCGGTTTACGGACGGGCTAATCGATTACTTGCAAGAGGTTGATTATCGGCTGGCTGTTAATGATCAGGACAGAGAAGACATTTTCAAATTCAGATATCAATCTTTTCTTCGCGACAATGCGGTGACAAGTGCTGATGTCGATAATCTAACCGATGATTATGACAAAATGTCAAATTGCTGGCTGTTTGGAATTCATTATCAGCAAAAATTAGCAAGCTCGATGCGAGTTCATGTTGTAACTCCAGAAAATCCGACAAGCCCATCTTTTGATGTGTTTCCTGACATAATCAGGCCAATGATAGATAAAGGGTATCGGATAGTTGATCCATCGAAATTCGTTTCTGATTCGGCTGCAACAAATCATTTTCCTGTATTGCCATTTTTGACATTCCGCTTGGCATGTATGGCCGCAACTCATTTTAATGCTGACTATTGCCTGTTATCGATAGGTGCTGTTCATGCGCAGTTTTATGAAAGAATATTCGGCATGAAACAAATTGGTGGGCCGCGCCCTTATCCGCAACTTACAACACAGGCTCACTTGATGTGCGCCAATGTTGCGGAGCTTTGGGATGGGCTTATCGAGAAATACCCGGTGTTTCGCTCGACATTCACCGAACGGCGTATGTTGTTTGAAAGGCCTCTGGATTTACCGGTATCAGGCAATGACGGCACTCAGGATAAAGTTGTGAAACTGAGCAAAACTCAACTCAATTGATATTTTCCACGGCCTATGGCGATAAAGCGGCCATTTGAATTACAATTGCGTCACCCATCTGACCGGTTGAAATTTGGGTGCTGTCATCAGCCATGATATCAGCGGTTCGTTTGCCGCTTTCAAGCACATTGGAAATTGCTTTTTCTATCCTGTCTGCTTCATCAATCATATTGAAAGAATAGCGCAGGCACATGGCAAAACTGGCAATCATGGCGATGGGGTTGGCCTTGCCCTCGCCAGCAATATCAGGGGCGGAGCCGTGTACGGGTTCGTAAAGTGCTTTGCGTTTGCCGGTAGCTGCATCGGGCGCGCCAAGAGAGGCGGAAGGCAGCATGCCAAGGGAACCGGTTAACATTGCAGCCACATCAGACAGCATATCGCCAAACAGGTTATCGGTGACAATCACATCAAACTGTTTGGGCTCACGAACCAGTTGCATACCGCCGGCATCGGCCAGCATGTGATCCAGTTTGACATCTGAATATTTGCGCCCATGAATTTCTGTTACCACTTCATTCCATAATACGCCGGATTTCATGACGTTGCGTTTTTCCATGGAACAAACACGATTGTCGCGGGTGCGGGCCAGTTCAAAGGCAACCCCTGCAATGCGCTCAATCTCGAATGTGTCATAAACCTGGGTATCAACGGCACGCTTTTGACCATTGCCCAGGTCGGTAATTTCCTTGGGTTCGCCAAAATATACGCCGCCGGTCAGTTCACGCACGATGAGAATATCAAGGCCCTCTATCAGGTGTTTGCGCAGGGAGGACGAATCGGAAAGTGCGGGATAACAGATTGCCGGTCGCAGATTGGCAAACAATTCCATGTCCTTGCGCAATCGCAGCAGGCCTGCTTCCGGACGTGCTTCATAGGGGACATCATCCCATTTTGGCCCGCCCACTGCACCAAATAAAACGGCGTCGGCGGCCATGGCTTTTGCCATATCTTCATCTGATATTGCCACGCCATGGGCGTCATAAGCGCTGCCGCCGACCAGGCCTTCTTCAGTAGTAAATCCGGCATCAAGATTAGTATTCATCCAGTCGATCAGCTTTTGAACTTCAGCCATAATATCAGGGCCGATGCCATCGCCGGGCAGGAGTAACAGGCTACGTGTTGTCATGGGAAAGATCACTTTGGCAGGTTGGGACTAATGAGAACTGAATGGCCTATATCCAGGGGCGGGATTGTTGCATGCTTGTTTCGAAGTTTTTGATAGCCGCAGATTTTTGCAATGATCCACTGATATCATCTATGCCATTGAGCAGGCGATGCTTGCGATCAGGGTCGATTTCAAATTTGATTTCTCCCCCGTCAGGCCCTTTGATGGACTGGGCCTCAAGATCAATGCTCAAGGTGGCATTTGATCCGCGTTCAGCATCTTCCATCAGCATATCCAGCTGTTGGGGGGAGACGATGATTGGCAGGATGCCGTTCTTGAAGCAGTTATTATAGAAAATATCGGCAAAGGAAGTGGATATCACGCATTTGATGCCAAAATCGAGCAGGGCCCAGGGGGCATGTTCACGCGAAGACCCGCAGCCGAAATTATCGCCGGCGACTAGAATCTCCGCATTTTGATAGGCAGGCTGGTTCAGTACAAAATCAGGCTTTTGCGAACCGTCCTCATTAAAACGCATCTCGGCAAACAGGCCTTTGCCAAGGCCGGTGCGTTTGATGGTTTTGAGGTAATCCTTGGGAATAATCATATCGGTGTCGATATTGATAATTGCCAGCGGTGCGGCTGTGGAATTAATGGGTTTAAATTTTTCCATTTCAATTTTCCGTATTTCAATTTTCTATGGGGGAAGGTTCTGCGGTTTGTACTATTGCCCACCGATTTACACCAAGATTTTGAGTGCGTCGAGCCTGAATTTTTTGACGGGGCTGTAGTTTGCAGAACGATACACTTTATGCTTGCCCAATGGTGGGCAACAAGGCAACTTCCATCCATTGTTTTGCTGGACGCAGAAATGATTGAAACCCGGTATTTTGAGAATGCCAAAAACCTGCTTATCCTGGCAGAAAGGTTGAAACCATGACTCGCCTGGCGAGAACGGCAGGGAGAGTAATGCCCAAAGGTCGAAATTTTCACTGATTTTCAAGTTGATGGGCGCAGGTCCGGCACAAGGTTGCAAAAGGCAGAACGTTCAAACGTTCTTCACTAATGGGTTTGTCACAACGCAGGCAAAAACCGAAACTATCGTCGTCAATCCTTTTAAGGGCCGCGTTGATTTTTTGAAGTTCCACAAGGCCCTCATTACCCAATTGCTCCAGAACCTCATCATCTTCACGCTGGGTTGCATTCTCGGCAAAATCAGGATGCGGGGCTTCATCCAGCTCAGTTTCGATATTCACCAGCCGTTTATCCAATTCCAGTTTCCTGGCGTCAAGCAAGTGGCGATACTTTTCGAATTTTGTCATTCACACCCCCTAATGAAATTATAAAATCCAATCCTTGATCCAGATCAAAGCTATGGTTAAATAGCTCTGCGATTAGAGGCCGCACCAGGGTCGTTATTTGGGAACGATACAGGGCGTGAGCAAAATACCATATTTGAAACCGGGTAATATTGTAGAGGGTAGACGATGAAAAACGGAATTGAGGCGGCACTGGTCGGATTGGCGGCTTTTGGTGCGCTGATGGGGGCGGCATTTGCCCGCGACAGCCTGTTCCAGGCCCATGCATGGATATTGTTTTTTATATTAGCTGGCAGCACAATCATATTGCTGCGGCGTGTGAAATTTGCCCCGGCGGGCGGCTTACAACAAGATACCAAAGCCGAAGACACATCAGGCTACATGGATGATGTTATTCGCTACGGGATTATCGCTACCATTTTCTGGGGGGTAACGGGATTTCTTGTTGGTGTAGTTATCGCAGCCCAATTGGCCTGGCCGGTATTCAATATTGAACCCTGGCTTAATTTCGGTCGATTGCGCCCATTGCATACTTCGGCAGTTATTTTTGCTTTTGGCGGTAATGCGCTGATTGCGACCAGTTTTTATGTCGTACAGCGCACTTCAAGGGCTCGCCTGTTTGGTGGAAATCTGGCCTGGTTTGTATTTTGGGGTTACCAGCTGTTTATCGTAATGGCGGCAACGGGCTATCTTTTAGGCATCACGCAGAGCAAGGAATATGCGGAACCGGAATGGTATGTGGATATCTGGCTCACCATTGTATGGGTGGCCTATCTGGTAGTATTTGCCGGCACACTGGTGAGAAGAAAAGAACCGCATATTTATGTGGCCAACTGGTTTTATCTGGCCTTTATTATTACCGTTGCCATGCTACACATCGTCAACAATGCTGCGGTGCCTGTGTCTTTTCTCGGGGTTAAAAGCTATTCGCTTTTTGCCGGAGTGCAGGATGCGCTGACCCAGTGGTGGTATGGACACAATGCGGTCGGGTTCTTTTTGACGGCCGGGTTTTTAGGCATGATGTACTATTTCGTGCCCAAGCAGGTTAACCGGCCGGTCTACTCCTATCGATTATCAATCATCCATTTCTGGGCGCTGATATTCTTGTATATCTGGGCTGGACCGCACCATCTATATTATACGGCTCTGCCGGAATGGACGCAGACGCTGGGCATGGTGTTTTCAATCATGTTATGGATGCCCTCATGGGGTGGCATGATCAACGGGTTGATGACCCTTTCGGGTGCCTGGGACAAGTTGCGAACAGATCCGATCGTGCGCATGATGGTGATTGCGATTGCTTTTTATGGCATGTCGACCTTTGAGGGACCGGTGATGTCCATCAAATCAGTGAATGCGCTTTCGCATTATACTGACTGGACAATCGGCCATGTGCATTCGGGCGCTTTAGGCTGGAATGGCATGATAACCTTTGGGGCGATATATTTCCTTGTGCCCAGATTATGGGGCCGCACTCAGCTTTATTCATTAAGACTGGTCAACTGGCACGTCTGGCTGGCGACGCTTGGTATTGTTGTTTATGCATCCACCATGTGGGTGGCCGGTATCACCCAGGGCCTGATGTGGCGTGAATATGATGATCAGGGGTTTTTAGTGAACTCGTTTGTCGAAACCGTTTCGGCTATTCATCCGCAATATGTCATGCGAACCATCGGTGGTTTGCTCTACCTCAGCGGTGCATTCCTGATGGTTTATAATGTCTATAAAACCATTAAGGGGGACATCCGTAAGGAGGCACCCATGGGCGCACCTGCAGCTGCAATTTCTCCAGGAGAATAGAATACTATGTCGTTTTTACAAAAACATGGCATCATTGAGCGCAATCTCGGACTGCTGTTTATATTATCTCTGCTTACCGTTCTGGTTGGTGGCCTCATAGAAATCGTGCCGCTGTTTTATCTCAAAAATGTAATTGAGAAAGTTGAGGGCATGCGCCCTTATACGCCGCTGGAACTTGCCGGTCGCAACATCTATATCCGGGAGGGTTGTTATGTTTGCCACAGTCAGATGATCAGGCCGTTTCGTGATGAGGTGGAGCGCTACGGAAATTATTCGCTGGCGGCAGAAAGCATGTATGACCGCCCGTTTCAGTGGGGTTCAAAACGCACCGGTCCCGATCTGGCCAGGGTCGGCGGGCGCTATTCGGATGCGTGGCATGTGGACCATTTAATCAATCCGCAAAAAGTTGTGCCTGAATCAATCATGCCAAGTTATGCCTTTTTAGCTTCAACAAAACTCGATACCAAAAATATTGAAGGCCATTTGAAGACCAATCAGCTGTTGGGCGTGCCTTACAGTGAAGAAATGATTGAAAATGCTCTGGCTGATATGCTGGCCCAGGCCAATCCGGAGGCGGATGGCGTTGAAGATATGCAGGTGCGATATCCCAAAGCGGCGTCTCGATATTTTGATGGCAATAAATCTGAACTGACTGAAATGGATGCGCTGGTAGCCTACATGCAAATGCTGGGTACGCTGGTGGATTTCTCGGTTTACAAAGCTGAAGAAAACCTTCGTTAGGAGCAGGCATTATGGAATATGAAACAGTACGGGACTTTTCTGACAGCTGGGGATTGATTTATCTCGTTGTCGTATTTGTTGGTGTAATTTTATTCACTTTCCGGCCCGGTTCACGAAAACAGGCTGACAAGAATGCACACATTCCCCTGAAAGAGGATGACTGAAATGTCAAAAAAAGAAATCGATGAATTCAGCGGTGTTGAAACATCCGGGCATGAATGGGATGGCATCAAAGAGCTGGATAATCCTTTGCCGCGATGGTGGCTATGGACGTTTTACGCTACGATTATTTTTGCAATCGGCTATGTGATCTATTATCCGGCAATTCCACTGATTAATTCAGCCACGCAGGGTATTTCCGGCATTACTGCACGTTCACTGGTGGAGCAGGATTTGAAGGCTGCGCAGGATGCCAAAGCCGGTATTCTGGCAACTATTGAATCCTCTAGCCTCGAGGAAATCCGCAGCAATAATGAGTTGTTCCGGTTTTCTGTGGCTGGCGGCAAATCGCTTTTTAAAGTGAACTGTTCCCAGTGCCATGGCTCCGGTGCTCAGGGAGCGCCAGGCTATCCCAACCTGAATGATGATGACTGGTTGTGGGGCGGAGATCTGGAAGCAATCTATCTTTCGATCAAACACGGGATTCGAAATGATGAGGATGATGATGCGCGTATCTCGGAAATGCCAAGATATGGGGATGATGAATTGCTGGATACCGATACCATCAGAGCCATTACCAACACAGTGCTGGAAATGGCGGGGCTTGAATCGGATGCGAAACTAGCCAAAGCCGGCATAGAGCCTTATGTAGAAAATTGTGCCGCCTGTCATGGTGATAATGGCAAAGGGGATATCGAGCTGGGAGCACCAAATCTGACGGATGCCATATGGTTTTACGGCAATACTAATTCTGAAATATTTACCCAGATTTCTTCACCGCGCCATGGCGTAATGCCAGCCTGGGGTGAACGGCTGGGAGAGGCATCAGTCAAAAAGCTTGCGGTTTATATTCACTCGCTTGGCGGGGGGCTATAAACGGATTTTTGTTCATCCTCAGGCTTGATGCAGGTCAATGTAATATACAGGGATTGATATACTTCTGATGTGATATTCACCCAACAAAATGCGTGCTTTCAGGTCTTTGTAAATAGCAGAGCAAACGATAAGTTTAATTTAGATGAAGCGCTCAATCCCGTTTTGATAATTCTGCAAGAAATGCCCGTAGTAAATGTAAGGCCGATCTTATGAGTGAAAAACTCGAACAGTTTGATGTTGAGGCGGTGAACAAGCGCGAAAAACAGCAGCCGCTTTATTCTGCACGCAAGCGAATCCATCCTAAACGGGTAATCGGCAGTTTCCGCAGTTTCAAGTGGCTTTTGATGGGGATTACGCTTGGAATTTATTACCTGACGCCCTGGATCAGATGGGACCGTGGTGAATTTGCACCCGATCAGGCGGTTCTGGTTGATCTGGCCAATCGACGGTTTTACTTTTTCTTTATCGAGATATGGCCTCAGGAGTTTTATTATGTGGCGGGTATGCTGGTGATGGCCGGTATTGCGCTGTTTTTAGTGACTTCCACCGTGGGGCGCGCCTGGTGCGGTTATAGCTGCCCGCAAACTATCTGGGTGGACTTGTTTCTTGTTGTGGAGCGCTATTTTGAAGGTGACCGCAATGCGCGCATCAAACTGGATGCCGCACCGTGGAATTTGTCGAAAATCAGTAAACGCAGCGCCAAACATATCGTTTGGCTTATTATCTCTATTGCAACAGGTGGTGCCTGGATTTTCTATTTTGCTGATGCGCCCCAGCTTGCGCGTGATTTTGTTATGGGGGATGCGGCTTTTGTGGCCTATGCCACGGTTGGGGTGCTTGCGGCCACGACTTATACATTTGGCGGCTGGATGCGTGAACAGGTCTGCACCTATATGTGTCCATGGCCACGTATTCAGGCGGCGATGCTGGATGAAAACTCGCTGACGGTTACATACAATGACTGGCGTGGCGAGCCGCGTTCGCGCCATGCCAAAAAGATGAAAAAGGCCGGTGAGCCGGTGGGCGATTGTGTTGATTGCAATGCCTGTGTTGCCGTGTGCCCGATGGGCATTGATATTCGCGATGGTCAGCAACTGGAGTGCATTACCTGTGCCTTGTGTATTGATGCCTGCGACAGTGTGATGAACAAGATCGGTTTTGAGAAGGGATTGATCTCCTACGCTACTCTGTCCAGTTATAATCAGAATATGATGCTGGCCGGTGCCACCAGCGAGAGTGAAATTCTCCCGGAAAAAGTTCGAGATAAAAACGGTAAACTGAAATCGTACTTTGTCACCAACAGCTGGCGTACGGTTTTGCGCCCGCGCACCTGGATATATGTGGGGCTATATTCGGCAATTGGTTTGGCGATGCTGGTCATGCTGGCTGTGCGTGATCGGATGGATGTTATTGTTCTGCACGACAGGAATCCAATATTTGTGGTGCTCAGCGACAATTCAATACGCAACGGGTACGAGGTAAAAATACTCAATATGAAGACGGTTCCCAGATCGTTCAAGCTTGAAATAGAAGGACTTGAGGGCGCCAGCATGAAATTGGCTGGTAGCAATCACAGCATTGGTCAAAGTACGGTGTTTGATGTAAAATCCAATCAGCTGCTTGCCGTGAAAATATATATTAGGGCACCACGATCTTCATTGATGTCTGAGAATACCGCGTTCAAAATATCTGTGAGTGAGACAATCGAAAATGGTGAGCGCAGCGTCTATAACGCAAATTTTGTTGCCCCTAAAGGAGTTGGACAATGAGTGACCACAACAATGGGGGCCTTCCACTGGTTGGAGAAAACCCACGCAAACTGACGGGTTACCATGTGCTGGCAATGGTCCTTGCTTTTTTTGCGGTGATCATAACGGCTAATTTTTCCCTGGCCTGGTTTGCAACAAAAAGCTGGACCGGACTGGTGGTGAAAAACAGCTATGTGGAAAGCCAGCAATATAATGACAAGATCGCTGCCGCTGCCAGGCAAAAAGCGCGCGGATGGCAAATGAAATTTGCCTATTCCAATAATATTCTGGAAATCTCGATGAGTGATAGGGATAAACAACCGGTAATTATCGATAAATTGCAGGCGACAATTGGCAGGCCGGTTTCTGAAAATCAGGACGTAGATGTTATCCTGCTGCACAAAGGTAGTGGGCGCTATGAAACCAATGTAGAGCTTTCAGCGGGGCTTTGGGGTTTTAAGCTCAATAGCGATGGTGAAGAGCAATACTATATTGAGGGGCGGTTTGTTGTGGATGAAAATGGTATTGGTAAAATGTGATGCATTTGGATGCCCGACATAGTGAAAACCCGCCATTGGCGCAAAAACAGGTTTATGACAATATAGCTGAATGCGAGCTGCTCGCTTCCTCCAGCGTGATCGATGAGAAAAATTATCAAACCGACTTTATTGTACCTGGTATGCATTGCATCAGTTGTATCCGATCGCTTGAAAATAATATCGGGAAACTGCCATTTGTCAGCCAGGTACGCGCAAACCTAAGCTTGAAGAAAGTTAGTGTTGTGTGGCGCAAAGGCGCCGGTAATATTTCTAAAATTGATCATACAATAAGTGATGCGGGATTTGAGCATTCGCTTTTTGATCTGGCAAACACGGCTGATGTCCATTCTGACAACAGCAGTAAAAACCTGTTGATTGCATTGGCGGTGGCCGGATTTGCCGCAGTTAATATCATGCTGTTATCGATTTCGGTGTGGGCGGGGGCTGATGGAGAAACGGCAAAACTGTTTCATCTGATTTCCGGCGTTATCGCTGTTCCTGCCGTGTTGTTTTCCGGTCGCCCGTTTTATCATTCAGCGCTAAGCGCACTGAAGGCTAAACGCCTTAATATGGATGTTCCAATCTCGCTGGCAGTGCTGATGGCTCTTGGGATGAGTATTTATGAAAGCATGGTTGGCGGCAGGGAAGCCTATTTTGATGCAGCGGTGACATTGCTGTTTTTTCTGCTGATCGGGCGATATCTCGATAATCTTATGCGAGAAAAAGCACGAAACTCGGTGGTTCAGCTCAGTCGCCTGTCTGCAAAAGGTGCCACACTTGTCAGTAAAAACGCTTCAACATCCTATATCGGATTAAACGAAATTCAACCGGATATGGTTCTTCGTATCAAGCCTGGTGAGCGGGTGGCGGTTGATGGGGTGGTAATCAAGGGGCGAAGTGATATGGACCGTTCGCTGGTTACCGGCGAGAGCGTTCCGGTGGTGGTAAAAACAGGATCACAGGTTGAAGCGGGCACGATGAACCTGACCGGCCTGATTGATATTCGTGTTCTGCGTGACGCCAGTCATTCGTTCCTGGCGGAAATCACCCGCCTGATGGAAGCGGCGGAAAACGGCCGGGGTCGCTTTACGCGGATTGCTGACAAAATGGCACAGATCTATGCACCAGCCGTGCATCTGCTGGCGGCGCTGGCATTTATCGGCTGGATGATTGTTACCGGTGGCGATTGGCATCTATCGGTCTATGTGGCGATATCCGTGCTGATTATCACCTGCCCCTGTGCGCTGGGGCTGGCGGTTCCGGTAGTGCATGTCATAGGCGCGCGACGATTGTTTAAAGAAGGAATATTAATTCGCGATGGCTCCGGGTTTGAACGACTGGAGGAAGTTGACCGAATAATGTTCGACAAAACCGGCACATTAACAAATGGCAGACCCAAGGTGAAAGCCTCGACAATTGGTGAAGACAGCCAGGCGGGTATTGCTAAAGCGCTGGCAGTGAATTCCAGTCATCCTTTCTCCAGAGCCGTTGCTGATTATTTGACCCAGCCTCAAAGTGGCGTTGTTGAAAATATTGAAGAAGTTCCCGGAGCGGGTGTTGAGGGGTGGGTCAATGGCACACTTGCGCGACTGGGTGAAATAAACTGGGTGAAAGAAATTGCCTGCGTTGAAAACCGGAATGACCAATTGTCTGCAACGGGCCTGGGTTTTGCACTGGCAGGCAGCCCGATTGCCAGGTTTGATATTGATGAAGAACTCAGGAGTGAAGCTCCTGAAACGATAACCGAACTGACGAGGACAGGCATTGCACTGGAAATAATTTCCGGGGACAGCAGTGACCGCGTAACTAAAGTGGCCCAACAACTGGGCGTCAGTGAATTTCGGTATGGCCAGTCTCCCACCGATAAAATTGAACGGATTAATCAGGTTCAAATGGCGGGTGATAAAGTGCTGATGGTTGGTGATGGTTTGAATGATTCGCCTGCTCTTGCTGCAGCTCATGTTTCCATTGCACCGGCAGATGCCTGCGACATTGCCCGCCAAAGCGCTGATTTTGTATTTACCAGACAAAGTCTGCTTGCCGTGCCATTTACGTTGAAAATTGCCAAACGAACCGGGCGGCTGGTGCGTCAAAATTTCGCCCTGGCAATCGCTTATAATTCCGTTGCCATACCATTTGCCATGGCCGGGTACATTACGCCATTGATTGCAGCTATAGCCATGTCGGCATCATCAATTGTTGTGGTAGCCAACAGTATGCGGCTTAATGCAGGTGGGGGAATTGGGAAAACTACCGACACAAAAACGGGAAACCTTTCAATGGATAAATTAAATTCAAACCAGAAAACGGTTGTTGAACAGGCATGAATAACCTGCTGATCCTTATTCCGATTGCTTTGGGCCTGGGCGCACTGGGCCTTGCCGCGTTTATCTGGAGTTTAAAAAGCAATCAATATGAAGATATGGACGGCGCCGCGCAGCGCATTCTGGACGATGATGATGCTCCTTGAGAGAGCTCCAGATTCAATTGCCGGCCTTACATAAAGTCGCTCTTGTACTTTTCCCGCAGCAGTTTTTTTTGAACTTTCCCCATGGTGTTTCTTGGCAGGTCAGGAACAACAACCAGTTTTTTTGGCAATTTATATCGGGCAAGTGATTTACTGATGCTCCTGGTTATGTGATCAAAATCTGGCGTGGAACCATTGGCGGCAACGATAATGCCAACAACTGTTTCACCAAAATCAGGATGGGGAACGCCGATCACTGCGCTTTCAAGAATATCGGGCTGTTCATCTAGCAATGATTCAATCTCCTTGGGATAAATATTATATCCCCCGGAAATAATCATATCCTTGTTGCGGCCAACGATATGAACATATCCCTGCTCATCAATCAGCCCCAGATCTCCCGTAATAAAAAAACCATCCCCACGCAATTCTTCAGCTGTTTTTTCGGGCATTTGCCAATAGCCTTTAAAGACATTGGGGCCGCGCACTTCAATCTCACCGATTGTGCCATCTGCCAGAGTAGTGCCGGTTGTTGCGTCGGTGATCTTTAGCTCTACTCCAGGCAAGGGTAGTCCGACAGTGCCCGCGCGGCGCTCTCCATCATAGGGGTTTGACGTATTCATATTGGTTTCGGTCATGCCATAGCGTTCCAGAATCCGGTGGCCGGTTTTTTCCTCAAATTGCACATGGGTCTCGCTAAGAAGCGGGGCGCTTCCAGACACAAACAACCGCATGTGGCTTGTCAGTTCGCGATCAAATCGCGGGTCGTTTAGAAGTCTGGTGTAGAATGTCGGCACTCCCATCATTGTTGTTGCCCGCGCCATATTTTTGATCATTTCATCTTGATCAAATTTCGGCAAAAACAACATGGACCCACCTGCAACAAGTGTAACATTGGTCGCTACAAATAGTCCGTGGGTATGAAATATCGGTAGCGCATGGAGCAGAACGTCATCAGCGGAAAATTTCCAGATATCTGCCAGGGTTTGCGCGTTGGAAAGCAGGTTATTATGGGTAAGCATTGCGCCTTTAGAGCGCCCTGTGGTGCCGGAAGTGTACAATAATGCGGCCAGGCTCTCCCCATCACAATCAACCGGTATAAAGACATCGTTACTGTTGTTGGCACGGGTTGCAAATGTACCGCTTCCATCGATATTCAAAGTCTCAAGTGACGCGCAGGTTTGTTTTACAGCCTCAGCAAGTTCATCTTTTCTGGAGCCCTGACAGATGAAAAGTTTTGCCCCGCTGTTTTCAATAAAATACAAAACCTCATTAGCGGTATAGGCGGTATTAAGCGGCAGAAATACTAAACCAGCTTGTACGCAAGCCGCATAAACAGCAAGTGCCTGCGGGGATTTTTCAACCTGTAGGGCTACCCGCTCACCTGGTGTAAGGCCCATCCGGGTAAAGGTATTTGCAAAACGGCCAGCCATCTGCAGAAACTCGCCATGGCTGATAGTTCTGCCATCGGGTAAATGTAAAAACGCAGTTTTTTTACCCGCATGACCAGCAAACAAATTATCAAAAAGGAGATTAGACATTGAGTTTTTCCTTTTCTGCCGGTGTTGTAATCTTTCGCGCAAGCGCCTTTACAGTCGGGGAAGCAGCCACTGCCTGTTTACTGGCAAACAGCTCATGGTTATGGGAAATCGCAGGCAGATCATAAAGATAGTTGACCATTGCGCCGTGGGATTGAGCCATGCCGGCTGGAGATAAATCCGCCTTTGTATGAATGGCATGCACCATGGCACCATTGCCAAGATGAAACCGGGCCACCGAATCGACGGGTAATCCATTCGATTGTTTTGCGTCAATCAGATAATAGGCTGCCAATTGTGCAAGAGTCTCATTATCCAGGCTGATATTGTGTCCTTCACTTTCAAACCGTTTGGCAAGCCAATTGGCAAGACCGGGGATCGGTGAAAGCGTGACAAACTTCGTCAATCCGGGCAATTCACGCGACAGATCATCAACCACCTGTTTTATCAAAGAGTTGCCAAAAGATATGCCTGCAAGACCGGACTGACAGTTTGAAATTGAATAAAATACAGCAGTGTCGGCTTCTTGCGCCTTGATGGTTTGGCGATCATTTTCAAGAACATTTTGTATCGAATCTGAAATGCCCCGGGTCAGTGCGACCTGCACAAAGATCAGCGGTTCATCTGGCATCGAGGGATGAAAGAACGCAAAGCAGCGCCGATCCGAAGGCTGCAACCTTTGTCTTAATTCATCCCAGCTACCAATGGTGTGGACGGCTTCGTAGGCGATTATTTTTTCGAGAATATGAGCCGGACTTTTCCAGTTGATTGGCCGCAATACCAAAAACCCGCGATTAAACCAGGATGTAAACAGGTGTTTGAAATCCAAATCCAGCGCAGCAAAAGCAGGGTTTTTTTTTGCCATTCTTATGAGATCATCACGCATGGCAACAAGACCCGCAGTTGCCTGGGGAGCCTGGTTCAGCCGACGTATAAGTTCCTGCCTGCCTGGTTCAACAGCGTTCATAAATGCGTTATAGCTGGCTTTTGATGGTTTGTTTTCATAAGTGGCAAGGGTCGTTCTGACAGCCTGGGCATCAATGTCCATTCCCGCAGCCAGCAGTGTAAAAAATTCGTGCTTTTGCTCGTCTTCCATGGCTGCATAGCTGTCCAGTATTTGTCGGGCGAGGTCCATGCCACTAACTTCCCCCCGATTGCTGATCAGATCGGCAACCAGTTCGTCAACAGGTCGCGCGTCCCATTTTCCAGGAGAGACATATCTTGATGCCCTGTCGAAAGCAGTCGATAAAAGATCAGCTAGAAGACTCAAATCGTTGGCCCCATTATTGTTTCAGGCAACCATGTGGCAATCCCGGGAAACAGGCTAAGCAGAATAATTGCCAGCACCATGCAGCCTACAAAAGGCATTGAGCCTCTTAGAATGGTTTTGAGCGGAATGTCAGGCGCAATGCTGTTGATCACATAAAGATTAAGACCAACCGGCGGTGAAATAAGGCCAATTTCCATATTGATTGTCAAAATCACAGCAAACCAGATCGGGTCAAAACCTGCCGTTGTTATGATTGGCATAAGAATTGGAGCGGCCATCAAGATTACCGCAACCGGCGGCAGGAAAAATCCGGCGATCAGAAGAAACAGGTTAATTGCCCCCATCAAAACCCAGCGGTTCACATCCAAAGTTCCAATCCATTCAGCAATCGACTGGGTAATGTACAGGCTGGACAACATGTAGGAGAACACCCCGGCGGCAGCGATGATGAACAAAATCATTACGCTTTCCCTGGTGCTGTCGCGCAGCACCACCCACAGATCTCTCGGGTTCCATAACTTATATAAAACCACAGCTATCAAAAGAGTAAGAAGCGCACCAACGGCCGCTGTTTCTGAAGGGGTCGCAATGCCGCCATACATGGCATAAAGCACCCCAACTATGATTGCCAGAAACGGCAGCACCCGTGGCAGAATCTCAAACTTTTCTTTCCAGCTATAGCTGCGTGAACTCAGCAAAGAGTGGTCACCGGAACGCGCTGTTGAATAAAGCGACCAGGCCATAAAAAGCCCGACCAGCAACAGGCCGGGAAAAACACCCGCCAGAAAAAGCCGTCCGATAGAAGTTTCCGTGGCAATGCCATAGACAATCATCGTCACCGAGGGAGGAATAAGAATGCCAAGCGTGCCACCCGCCGCAATTGACCCTGCCGCAACCCCGTCGGGATAACCTCTTTTACGCATTTCAGGGATGCCCATTTTACCGATTGCAGCACAGGTTGCCGGGCTGGAACCCGACATTGCTGCAAACAAGGCACAAGCCCCAAGGTTGGAAATAACCAAACCGCCCGGTACTCGTGTCAGCCAGCGCTCCAGCGCCTCATAAAGATCAGCCCCGGCCCTGGTTGAGGCAATCGATGTGCCCATGATGATAAACATCGGTATCGAAAGAAGGGCAAAATTATCGAGCTTGCCGAACAGGATTTCAGGGATCAATTCAAGGGAGCGCATGCCATCAAAAATGATGAGAAAGCCTGCTGAGACGATCAACAGTCCAAGGGCCACTGACACGCCGGAAAAAAGCACAAGAATTGTAAAAAAGGCAACGAGGCCGCTTAATATAAGAGGATCCATCAGTTGTCTTCCAGTCCAAAAGGTTTATCAATTTTCAGGATTACGGCAACCAGATCTGCAATCAGTTGCAGGAGAAAAAGTCCAAATCCAAGTGGTAGGGCAAAATATGGAATCCACAGCCTGACCCCCCAGATTGTGTCGGAGCGCCAGCCCTTGTCCCAGGCAAGATACCAATATTCAAAACCATACCAGAGTATGACGGCAACTATGGCCGAGGAAATTGTCAGGGTAACAATAGCGAGGAAAGCTCTTGCCCGCGTGCCAAGTGCCAGTGGAACCAGGTCAACATTTACATGTCCGCGCAGGCGCTGCACATAGGGTAGCCCTATCAATGTTGCGCCAACCATCAGATAAACCACGGCTTCGGTTTGCCAGATGGTTGATCCATTTAAAACAAAGCGCACAAAAATCATCTGGCAGGTAATAATAACTGCTGCCAAAATCATTGCGGCGGAAAACCAGCCTGCGAGGGTTGATGCTGCTGCAACGAATTTGAGAAAAAGATTATTACCCGTATGCGATGTTACCGCAGAACTATGCCCCGACACCGGCTTTCCTTTCTGTTACCTGTAGAACCAGGGCGGCAAATGCAACAATGCAAATGCCGCCTTGTTTGTGATCATTCTACGGCGAGAGCCTTATCAAGCAGTGCCTGGCCATCGGGAGTGCTTTCAACAAATGTTTTGTAAGATGTTGTCTGGGCCAAAGCGCGCCAGGCGGCAAAGTCTTCAGGCGTCATCTCGGCAATTTCCACACCAGCCTTGCGAAACACTTCAGCAGATTTTGCATCCTGCTTTTTGGCTTCTTCAAGATAAAAAGCTTCTGCCTTTTTTGCAGCGGCAAGCAGGGCTGCCTGCTGCTCTGGTTTAAGGCCGTCAAATTTTGATTTGTTCATAAGCAGTGGCTGGTACATGAACCACAATGCAACATCACCAGCGGGTGTGTAGCAGGAAACCTGTTCATAAATCCGATATGAAACAAACGATGATGATGAGGTGTTTGCGGCGTTCAATACTCCGGTCTGCATGGCGGAGTAGATTTCTGATGAGGCCATTGAAGCAATAGACGCGCCGGCACCGGCCAGCATTTGCTCAAACGCCTTTCCCGCAGCGCGCGTTTGCAATCCGGCAACATCTTCCGGTTTGGTGATGCATTTGTCTTTGCCGGCAAATCCACCGGCAAGATAGCCATGGACCAGAACCATTACATCATCCTTTGCCATTATTTCCTCCAGCGCTTCCATAAATGGTGACTTGGAGAGGCGTGCAGCATGCTCGTGGTTTTTTACCAGGCCGGGCATCAAGGTCAGGTTATATGCCGGTTGTTGTCCACCTGCATAGGAAAGCGGAAATACCGTCATATCCAACAAGCCACGGCTAAGCGGCTTATACTGTTCGCGCGGTTTGAACAGTGACTTTGAGCCAAAAATCTTAATTTCGAGATCAACATTGGCAGCGGCAACTTCATCCGCAACAATCTGCGCCACCTGGTGGCGGATATCCTTGTTTGACCACTGGTGAGATAAACGAAGTACCTCTTGAGCTGATGCGACAGTTCCCGCGGCAAAAAGTGCGATAGCCGCTGCTGTAGCCAGTAATTTATTTTTCATGATTTCCTCCCGTTTGGACAGATCCCCAGACAAACCCGGGGGAACGATATCTATCATTGTCAGTTTGCATGCGATGTCAACCATTTTGTATACAATATATGCTTTCTTGCACCTTACGTTGCCACGCGGTATAGTTTGTTATGGATATTCGACGTGCAGACAAAATCGCAGAAGAGTTGGAACAACTCATCCTGACGGGTAATTATTCCGATGGTGAACGGCTGGATGAGGTCAGGCTGGCTCAACAATTTGGCGTATCGCGCACGCCTGTTCGTGAGGCGCTTCAAAAACTTACGCTATCGGGTCTTGTAGAGCAGCTTCCGCGTCGCGGCGTATTTGTTTGTCAGCCCGGTCCGGTGGAATTGCTGGAGATGTTTGAATATATGGCTGAGATTGAAGCTGTTTGCGGTCGGCTTGCAGCAAAGCGTATTTCTGACGCTGCACTTGTATCGCTGCAGGAAGCCAATACCAAATGCCAGCAGGCGGTGGAAGCAAATGAAGCAGATGAATATTATCGTGAAAATGAACAGTTCCACCACATTATCTACAAGCAGTCGGGAAATGGATTTCTGGAACAAGAAGCCCTGCGGCTGCACAGGCGCCTAAAACCGTTTCGCCGTATTCAACTGCACCTTCGCGGACGGATGAAGCAGTCACTGGCAGAGCACAAAGAAATCGTTCAAGCCTTAAGTGACAATAAACCAGACCAGGCCGCCAATGCTCTTCGTGGTCATGTGGCTGTACAAGGCGAAAAATTCCACCACCTGATGATCAATATAAAGACAGCGGCAGAGTAGCCGCGCGTTGAGGGTGGCGTGTTGTTTTAACGTACAACGCCGCACCCGCTATAAAAACAGCAAATATTTACTTTCAAATTTTTGAATTAATTGAAGAGTTATCTTAAATGGTACCCCCGCCGTCATCATATATTCCTATTAAGCAATTGTAAAATCACCGTATTTATAAAACATAATTAAAAAGTACCAACAAAAGTACCAACAATTTCAAATCTACGGGGAATAACTTTGTTCATCACATTACCCCACCCGTTTCAAGCTGGCCACTTGTGGATCGTAAATATAATTAGAAATTGTGCCATCTTGAATTCGTTCGACGGCTTCATCAATCACAAACAGTGGAACAAGAAACCATTCCCGTGGCGTGATTGGCTTACCGAACCGATCTTTGATTTCAATCTCCAGGCGTGCCGGTTCAAATACACGGTGAATCAGGCTTTCCAGCTTTGCGCGGCTAATATTAAATAACTCATAAGTTCTAACAATTTCAACATCAGCCATTAAATAGGTGGGATCATTTTTTGCATTCGCTATCCGGCTTTTAACGCTTGTACGGGTTACACCAATTTTGTGTAAGACGTCACGGTTCTTGGCAACTGTTGGGTGCTGCGATTTACTGCGCAAGATATAGATTGTGCCACTTGCGGCATCTCCATCTTCCTTTTCATTTGAAAAAAGCGGCCCCGCATTTGGGTCAGTAATTCTCCGGCCAGTCTCATCTTTTTGAAGGGCACGCTCAAGTGACCGCATCAGTATATTGCTCTCAGTACCGTTGTCGAAAACAGCCCTTAATCTTCGATCTGTTCTTCCATAATCAGCAACAAATATTGGCTCAGCTTCTGCCACGTAGACCTTTTGGCCGGCCAGGATAAACCAATCGTTTTGCTGTATGCTGGCATCATCCTTAAAGGGGCGTGTTTCACGTATTCCGTTGCTTATCTCCTGCTGTACGAGATCGAACATTGGCTTGAATGTCTCGAAATCCTCACATCGTTTACGGCTGTCAATATCTTCAGCTGCACGTATTTCTGCACGGGATTTCACGTGCTTTAATTCGGTGATATCCGATGCTTGTGATGCAACACCCAACTCGGCAAGCAGCTCTTCGTCACTCACAGGCTCTTTGGTTGCTTTCACCACCGGCATTTCACCCGTCAGCAATCCCTGATGATCAACATCGGCAAGTAATTCACGGGCTTCTGCAAGGCCTCGCAACTTATCCAGGCGCACGGCATAAAGACGCTCGAATATATCTCTATCTTCGCCGTGTTCTGGCATACTATTATGGGTTTCAACAAAGCGCTGAATCTCTTCGAAGCCCGCCAGTAACCGCTCCTCCTTTGCAGAATGCGTAACCTGCTTTTTGGGTTTGGCACTCACCCCCAAAGCATCAAGGAGTTCCTGATCCGACAAATCAGCCATTTGTGGCCTCCGCCGTTTTACGTGCCAGATAGGCCACACCTTCAGCCATGCGTTTTTCCCATGGGTCTTGAGCCTGAATATCTGGCAAACGTCCGCGCTCTTCTTTGAACCGTAACGCCCTGGTAGCCAACTCCCGTGCTTCATCCAAGCTTAGGCTAACCTTTCGACCGGCAATCACGATTGCCACCTGCTTCAGGCTCTCTTCACTCATGGTTTTAGCCAGAATAGCATAGGCCTCACCAAAGGGATTTATCCGGTCGATAAGATCGATATCCAAATTGCGCACATCCATGGCATAGGCGCGCACACCGTCGATGAGTGCGGTGCTACCCTTTTCATCACCCTCAAGCGGTTTGGTGGCCTGCTGCGTAATGTTTAATGCTGCTACGGCATGTTGGCGTATTGCTTCTTGATCTTCGGCATCCAGATTGGGAAAACGGTCTTTGACAATTTTGCCCATACGCACTTGTGTCAGCTCTTCCGGTAATGTTCCTTCCTGATCGAACAACCCGCGTTCCATGGCCGTTTTGTCTTGGACGAATGAGGCAACCACTTCATTCAAATCTTCCTGGCAAATCCTTTTAGCCTCTTCTGACTTTGGCGCAACAAGCCCTTTGATCTCAATGTGAAACTCACCTTGCTCCTCATTAAATCCAACATTGGGTTTGTCTGGCTGATACCCACCCTCACCATAATCAAACCCATCTTGAGGGCCGCTACCAGCCACCTTGGGTGTGAAATTAAACTTAGGGGCTAACACCTGTTCCATCAGCAGGCTTGCAGCAATGGCTTTCAAAGTATCGTTCACCGCATCCGCGACAGCTTCTTCTGAAGCATCCGGTTCGGCAATCAGGTTTGTAAACCGTGCCTTCGTTTTACCCTCAGCGTCGCGGGTAGTGCGGCCAATGATCTGGATAATTTCAGTCAACGAAGAACGATACCCAATGGTCAGCGCGTGTTCACACCAAACCCAGTCAAAGCCTTCCTTGGCCATGCCCAGCGCAATAATAATATCGATATGGTCTCGGTCTGCATTGGCGTTGAAGTGCTTGAGTGCAGCAGAAACCTTATCGCGTTTGGTGGGGTCATTATCCACCAGATCAGCAATCTTCAACACGCGCCCCTCCGGCGTTTTCACCAGTTGAAATCCGGTCTCCTCATCGCGCCCCTGCCATTCACCAAGGGCATCAATGATATGCTCCACCTCTTTGATCTTGTCTTTGGTGCTCTCGCGTGAGTTCACATTGGGGATGTGAATAATGGTCTTTTCTGCAGGGTTTAACACCGCCAGAATTTCATCCACATAAGAACCGGAATAGAAATAGTAACCAATATCCAGCTCTTTGAGATACTCATACCCATTCAGTTGCTCGTAGTAAGTGTAGGTGACGCTCGCAAACTTTGCCTCATCCTCAGGCATCATCACCGGCATCGCATCGCCGCGAAAATAACTGCCGGTCATGGCAACAACGTGCACCTTATCGCGGGCAATTAAAGCCCCCAAATGAGCGCCCAGCTTATTGTCAGGATTGGCAGACACATGATGGAATTCATCGATAGCAATCAGGCAATCGTCAAAAGCCTCAACCCCATATTTATCAATGGCGAAACGAAATGTTGCATGGGTGCAAACCAGGATACGGTCATCGCTCTCCAGGAATGCCTTAACCGACTTCACCTTACCGCCATCTTCGCCGGGGGCATTGCAAAGGTTCCACTTGGGAACCACCTGCCAATCAGTCCAAAACCCGAACTTGCTTAAAGGCTCATCGGCAAAGCTGCCCCCGATAGATTTCTCAGGCACGATAATAAGTGCTTTCTTCACCCCCTGGTTTTCCAGCTTGTCCAGCGCAATGAACATCAAGGCACGGCTCTTACCGGAGGCAGGTGGAGATTTGATCAGCAAATACTGCTCACCACGCCGCTCATAAGCCCGCTCCTGCATAGCCCGCATTCCCATCTCGTTTGATGAGGTCGAAGCCCCGGTACGGGCGTATGTAACGGAAACGGATGGGATGGATTTGGTGTGCGTCATTTGAACTACCTTCTGAAAAGCTCAATATAATCATTGAATAAAAACAACCGGTTTCGGCGTTGCCCGGTGATTTCGGCCAACACGCCAAACTCCACCAGATCAGAAATCAATGAACTGGCAGTATTAACCGTTGTGTTCAACATATTGGCCGCAGCTTTCACGTCAATAATCGGCCTTGCATAGAGATTACGTACCAGGGTCTGTGCATTATCCTGTCGCCGATGGCTAAAACGCGGCAGAATTTCACG
>JAKISV010000209.1 GCA_021648425.1 Rhizobiaceae bacterium | reverse complement strand
GAAAAACGCATTCGATCAACCCGCTCTCCAAGGCGCTCGAGTGTTTCTTTTCTAACCGTTTGCTCGTTTTCGAGTTCGGCTATTGCGGTCGCAGCATCTATAGCCAGCGCTTCATTATCATCTGCCAGAGCCTTTTTGGCGCGGTTCTCCAGATCGTTTTTGCGAGCAATCAACTGGGCCAGCAATTTAGCTTCCTGACGCTGGCGAATGATCAGGGTCGCCAGGGTGTTCTTAGCCTGGGAAAGCCCTTGTTCCGCCTCGTGTATTTTCTGACTGATCAGATCAATAGCAAAATGATCCGTGGTATTTTCAACGGCGCGGGCATTGACGCCTTTGACCAGAGTGGAAAACAGATTGAGCATTTTGAATTCTCCATTTCATTAGACTTAGGTTTGAACGATGTTCATGAACCGTGATATAGGAGTATTTGAACGATGTTCAAGAATAAAAATGAACATTGTTCAAAGAATGCCATTATGGTAAACAGTTAAGCATGAGCAGAAACTCAATCGCGATAGGATGCAAAGCGGGCCATGACCCTTGAACATGAAACGGTACGGGCCAGGATTATAGCGGTTACGCTGGAGCTGATGGATGAAGCAGGCCTGGAACTCATCAAGGCGCGTACGATTGCGCGGCGGGTAGGGGTGTCGGTTGGTACGATATATAATCTGTTTGGCAGTGTGGATGAACTGATCCAGGTAGCCAATTCGCACATACTTGCTGATATGAATAAACTTGGTCAAATCAGTGTGGCTGATTCTGAAAACGAACTTGAGCGCAGGATTGATGCGGGTGATATTGTTGATACCCCAAAAGACAGGTTGTTGTTCCGGTTGTTTGCATTGGCAAAGGTTTATATGGATTTTGTTGAAGATAACGCCAATCGCTGGGGTGCTATGCTGGCTTTTAACCGTAACCAGCCTGAGGGCAGTGTGGCGGGGTGGTATCTGGATCAGCAAAATGCGTTGTTTGATCTGATTGGGAAAGTGCTGGACGCCACGCCGTTGGGTGATGAGAAGGCAATTCGAATTGTTGCTGCGCGTGCTTTGTGGTCTGCTGTGCATGGTATTGTAACCATGAACTATGTTGGGCAGGTATCTGAACAATCGCGCCGGTTTACCTGGGAGCAGGTTGAGTTGCTGGTGAAGCTGTTTGTGGCTGGCCTATATGCTGAAAGTGAGAATGAGCAAGATGAAAAGCCCCAAAAGTGAACTGGAAACCTGGCCGGCGAGTGAACGAAACAAGCAGGTGATTTGTGAGAAGCTGGTTGATGTTTTTCATAGTCGACGCCATGTGCTTGAGATTGGTTCGGGCACCGCTCAGCATGCGGTGTTGTTTGGAGAATGCATGGGCCATCTTGTCTGGCAGACATCTGACCAGGAGGAATACCTTAAAGTCATCCGCCAGCGACTTGGGGCTGAGGGGCCTGATAATGTGCGCCAGCCGCTTGAATTAGATGTTAGCAGAGCCGATTGGCACGGGTACAGTTTTGACGGAATATATTCCGCCAACTGTATTCATATTATGAGTTGGGAGAATGTTGGCCTGATGTTTGAAGGCATTGGTAAAGTGCTGGAGGAAGGCGGGCTTGTGGTGCTTTACGGGCCGTTTAAATATGGTGGGGAATTTACCACGCCAAGCAATGGGCAATTTGATTTGCAGCTTAAATCCAGAAACCCGGTTAGCGGCATTCGTGACTTTGAGGCGGTGGATGAGCTTGCTCAGGGAATAGGACTTTCGTGTATGGCTGATCATGGGATGCCTGCTAATAACCAATTGATAGTCTGGGGATGAACCTGAGTGAATATGGCCAACACGGTGGCTGGCCATATTCGTGTTAAATTCGCAAACAGTTACACCCGGCCGGAAGCAAATTCCGGGTAGGCTTCGACACCGACCTCAGCTTTATCCAGACCCAGATATTCGTCTTCTTCGCTAACGCGAATACCGATTGTCACTTTCATTGCGTACCAGATGATTGTACTGGCAATGATGGTGAAAGCGGCATAGGCGCCAACGCCGGTTGCCTGAATGATGATTGAGGCATCGGGGTTGGTGAGCGGCACAATCATTGTGCCCCAGATACCGGCCAACAGGTGGACGGGAATTGCACCGACCACATCATCAATCTTCAGCTTGTCGAGCATCGGCACGGCAAACACAACAATCGTTCCACCGACCGCGCCGATCAAAATTGCATAAAGCGGTGAAGGCATCAGTGGCTCTGCTGTAATTGATACAAGTCCGGCAAGTGCACCGTTGAGCGCCATTGTCACATCGACCTTTTTATATATCAGCTGCAGAAGCACAATGACGGCGATGACACCACCGGCGGCAGAAAGGTTGGTGTTAATAAAAATGCGCGAGATGTCCGAGGCATTGATATTGTCACCCAGGGCCAACTGTGAACCGCCGTTAAAACCAAACCAGCCCAGCCACAAGATGAACGTGCCAAGGGTGGCCAGGGGAATGTTGGAGCCGGGCATCGGTGTCACCTGACCACCAGGACCAAAGCGGCCTTTACGTGCGCCAAGGATGATTGCTCCGGTGAGGGCTGCCCAGCCGCCAACGGAATGGACAAGGGTTGAACCGGCAAAATCCTGAAAGCCCATAGTATCAAGCCAGCCCCCGCCCCATTTCCATGAACCGGCGATTGGGTAAATCATGCCGGTCAGGATGACGGTAAACAGCAGGAATGGCCACAGTTTGATACGTTCAGCAACCGTGCCAGAAACGATAGAAGCGGTGGCGGCGGCAAATACCATCTGGAAGAACCAGTCGGAACCAACGGAATAATCACCGGGGTTGATTTCGCCTGCAGCTGGCCAGACATAAGGCATGAAGGAGCCGATAAAGCCGCCTTCGACGCCGGTATACATCAGTGAATAACCCAGCGCCCAGTACATGATGCCGGCGACTGAATAAAGCGAAATGTTTTTGAGGCACTGCATTGATGTGTTTTTTGAACGCACCAGACCCGCTTCAAGCATGGCGAACCCTGCGGCCATGAACATGACCAGGAAACCGCCAATCAGAAATAACAGCGTATTGAAGACAAAGGCGTTTTCAGCCTTGAGGCTTTCCAGGGTCAACTCCTGGGAGAAGGCCGGGGTTGCAGCGGTAAATGCGGCTATCAATCCCAGTCCAATGATTTTACTTTCGGTTCTCATTATTTTGTTCCTTAAACGTATGAATTTTTTTGCGTTAAAGCGCTTCGGGGCCGCTTTCGCTGGTTCTGATGCGCACCACCTCGAGCAGGTCGAGGACGAATATTTTGCCGTCGCCAATCTGGCCGGAATTTGCAGCTTGCGTAATTGCCTCAACCACTTTTGGTGCCTCATCGGCGCTGACGGCTACTTCCAGCTTCAGTTTTGGCAGAAAATGGACGGTGTATTCCGTGCCGCGATAAATTTCCGAATGTCCTTTTTGGCGGCCATAACCTTTGACTTCGGTAATGGTCATGCCTTCAACCCCGAGCGATGAAAGCGCTTCGCGAACTGCGTCCAGCTTGAATGGCTTGATGATTGCCATAATGAATTTCATAATCTTGTTCCTGTCTGGTTACATTGGCGAACCATGGTGTTGAATTGCCCCGCCTTGTTGATGTCTTTGAGAAGACAGAAATAATTAAGCAAGAAATGTGCCATTTACAGAATCAAGTAGTTTCGGCCTTTAATTCGTGAAATTCAGGATTTGGGGGTGATGGTAGAAATTGAAATGACTAATATGTAGGCATTTTATGTAAGTGCCTATATATTAGTCATTCGAAGATGTTTTTGACACACCTCCCCCGTTCACTCGATGCATCCCAGCATCAGCGTCATACCTATAAAGTGCAAACTTGCGGGGCTTTCAAACAAAAACCTATCGCAGTATTGCTGCAATGCGGCTTTCATCTGAAAGCCCCGCGCAGAGATTTTTGGTCTGGTTCCGAAGTAAGCCCACAGTAACGAGGCCCTTTTCGGGTATTCGCCAGCCTCAAGCTTGGGCCACACCCGACATGTGACCGTCCACGCTCTGCTG
>JAKISV010000208.1 GCA_021648425.1 Rhizobiaceae bacterium | reverse complement strand
TTTTACCCCTATGAAATGGAATTCCTTGGCAACACCGCCACCCGCATCATCAACGAAGTGCGCGGCATTAATCGCGTTGTATATGATATTACCAGCAAACCGCCCGGCACAATCGAGTGGGAATAGTCCGAACATGGATTTACCTTCCACGTGATTGACCTAAATTCTCACAAACATTTGATATCATTATATTTTCCACTGCTACCCATTGACCTCCATCTAAGGCCATTGCGGTGAAGCAGGATTTTCTGTCGGTACTTCTGACGGACCTCATACGCCTTGATTTTGGCACCTCCCGCCGGTACCGTCATCGATATTGGTGCTCTTGACGGTATTTTTCAGGAGCGAACCCACTGAATTTATTGAGAAATCGGCACGATTACAGCCCTGAAAAGGGCTGACGGTATTTCTGTGCTCAAAGGAGGCCCCATGCTCACTGATTCTGCCCTTAAGCATCTGAAAAGAAAAGTAAAACCATATAAGGTTAGTGATCGGGACGGGATGTACGTTTACGTGACTACGAAGGGTACCATCAGCTTCCGATACGACTACCGGATCAACCACAGGCGTGAGACCCTGGTGCTTGGTAGGTATGGCCGCGATGGAATTTCATTGGCCGTAGCGCGCGAAAAGTGCCTGGATGCAAGGCGTATGGTTCGTGAAGGTCAGTCACCCACTCAGGTAAAACGGCGTGAAAAACAGAAGTTGCGCGAAGCAAAGAGCTTTGCTCCAGTGTCTGCCGTTAGCGCCTATGGACAGCCCTCCGCTACATTCAAGTGGTGTACTTTTACTCCGGTAAATGGTGGGAATTTACTCCGACATTGACAATATCTCTGGTGATCTGGCCCCATCTGCCACTCAAGGAGTAAGCCCGCGAAACAATCCGAAAGTTTCATGATTTGGTTCTTACTAAATGAATACACTTGTTTGGCTGATGATCGCTATTTTCCCAGCTTCATGATTTTTGTTATAAAAAAAGGCCAGATAAAGGCTTCCTGGAGGAGTATCCATGGCAGTCCAACTAAAGCCGCTATCCATACATTTATTGAGATAAGGATTGCAAAAGGAATGAAAACCACAACCGACCAATAACTTATGATTATTGCCCAGCCAGCCAAGTAGTTCTTTCCAATGAATTTATTCCATATAAATTTGGTACGGTTCAAATTTTTATTGAGGCGCTTCCATCGTGTTTTCAACATCGTTCAAGTCTTTTCATCCCTGAATCTATCTGATAAACAGACCAGTTTTCTGCCACAAGAATATCTACAACTTCCGGGATTTGTTGAATTGTTATTGATAGATTGAAACCATATTTCTTGCCAGCAATATCTTCCTTTTGAACAAAAGGAATGATTTTGAACATATAGCCTGCATCAATCATACCTTTGTCCTTGCCGCCTATGGCAAAATAAACCTGATACTTCTTGTCCGAGTAATCTTCAGGCGTGCCATCTGATTGCAGCTGCAGTTCATCAAAGATGACCTCTTTTCCGGCAGTATAGAACTCTATCTGGTCGTAAGAGACCTCAAACCAGATGTTTCTGCCTGCCTGATGAAAGGATTGTAGCGGAAAAATGTCTCTAATGGCATTTTCCTGGCTCTGAATATGAAAAGCATTCTCCAGGCGGTCAAAAACCAGTTCCATCGGGCATTGAGCTGATTTCGTATAAAAATGGTATTCCACCACATCATCCTGATTTTCATCAATGAAATAAGAATTTTCGAAAATACTCAGAACGGGGTATTGTTTTCCCTCAAAACAAAAGCTCAAATGTTCTACAAAACGGGTTTCTTCAATATCGTCCTGCCATTTCAAAAGCTTCGTTTCTTCCAGCTTTTGTAACATCCGTCGCAGTTTGTTTCTCATTTCGTTATTTGCCCCCTGATTTCATTTATTCAAGTTCTAGTATTCCCCCCTTGCAATTAAAGGCAGCGGGGAAAAACCGTCGGATATAGGAAACCAAAAAATCAAAAATGGGTGCTTCTATCAAAAGATATAAAGAAATGATAAATATTCCAATGATAACCAGATAACTGATCACTCTTCTGATAATGACATGCTCAATTTCACCGATCAGTAAAAATACAGGAATGCCAATAGTCGTAATAGTCAGATAAAGCATCAGGAGCCCGCCAAGAACGAGGGGCAAAGCAGATAATAATGGATCTTTACTGCAGATACTTAATGACAAGCCCACAACAAGTGACAGCAATATGAAATAGCCAATTGTTCTGAAAATATATTCAATTGCATATTTTGTCAGTAAAAGCGGTCGCGGAATTTCCTTGTCAAAATCCCTCTTGGGATCAATTGCCCGACCCAGCGCAGATAGTGTTTTTTTAACGCCCCTCATTCCTCATTCTCCGTTTTCTCGCGCCCGATAATGTCGCCAGGTTCGCAATCGAGAAACTCGCATATGGCATCCAGGGTGCTGAAGCGAACACCTTTTATTTTTCCAGATTTAATCAGGGAAAGATTGGTTTCTGACAGCCCGATAGCCTTTGCCAGTTCGCGGGAGGTTTTTTTGCGCTTTACCAGCATCATATCGAGTTTAATGACTATCGGCATCAATCAACTCTACTACAGGAAGTGCTTGTTTTCATCTTCAATTACCCAGGCATTGTGCAGCGCCTTTGAAATAGCGAACATGGCAATCGCCACAATGAGTAACACCGTATCCGTATCCACCAAATCCCATTCCCGTGGCGGGTTTTGTTCAGGGGTTAAGTGAAGCGTAAACAGTATCGGCAGCAGGCCGGTAATGAGATTGTACCCCAGCCAGAAGGCCAAAATACCCAGTGAAGTGTTTCTTAGGGAATTGCCGAGCAGGGAAAAATTCTGGTGCAGGTCGCTTCTGAGGATGCGCTCTATCGACAGATAAGCAAATGCCAGACCGCCAAGCGCCATCAGCGTCATTAGAACACCGGTCAGATAGGTCCATAATGGCGGCAATGGCAGATTGACCGGAAAATCAAAGCGGAACATGACAAACAGGTCGCAAAATCGCTGCGCGACAAAACAGAAATACTGGACCAGAAACTTGAAACAGCGGACATTGAATTAACCCAGGAAACCACGAAGCGCCATGTTACCGAAGAAAAACTTCGATTTCTGGCCTTCCACGATTCACTGACCGAACTGCTGAACCGCCAGGGTTTCAGGGACGCGCTGCATCTGGCCCTCGATGACTTTTCAACCAGCGCCCGGGAACCGGCCCTGATATTTATTGATCTGGATAATTTCAAAACCATCAACGACACCCATGGACATGAGACCGGCGACAAACTGCTGACCAACGTCGGAGCGCGGATTTGCGAAATCGTTGGCATGGACGTGCCGATATCCAGACTGGGTGGCGATGAATTTGCGGTGATCATTCAACATGAGGATCAACCCGCCCATGCCATGAAAATTGCCACAAAAATCGCCCGCAAGCTTTCCGAGGAATTCTGGATCGACGAAAAACGCCTGAAAATCGGTGCGAGTTGCGGTGTGGCACGGGCCTCACTGTTCTCGCGCGACCTGGACGGGTTCATCAAAGGGGCCGACCTGGCCATGTACCATGCCAAAAAAACCGGAAACGGCGGGGCGGTGCTGTTTGAAGCGCGCATGCTCAAGGAGCAGGAGGATCGCCGGCTGCTGGAGATCGATCTTCGTTACGCCATCCAGCACTGCGAATTTGAAGTATTTTATCAGCCCCTTATTGATATGACGACAAAGCAGGTTGTTTCGTTTGAGGCGCTGCTGCGCTGGCCCCATGAAACCCGTGGCATGATCGCACCGGACGTGTTCATTCCACTGGCTGAGGAGTTGGGTCTGATCTCGCAACTGGGCGGATGGGCGCTGAGGGAGGCCTGTATTGAGGCCGCCAAATGGCCCGAACATATCAGTATTGCGGTAAATCTGTCGCCCCTGCAATTTCACCATGAGGCGCTGCTTCCATTGCTGCTCAACGTGCTGGCCACATCGGGCCTGTCACCACGCCGGCTGGAACTGGAAATCACTGAATCCACATTGCTGAGCGCCGAAACA